>JAHDYN010000008.1:9371-15890 GCA_023383735.1 Gammaproteobacteria bacterium
CTCGCCACCGATGTAGCTGCTTACTTCATAACCATTGGTCAACCGGACACGCGCGACCTTGCGCAGCGCGGAGTTGGGCTTCTTCGGCGTGGTGGTATAGACACGGGTGCAAACACCGCGCTTCTGCGGGCTTCCTGACAGTGCGGGAACCTTGCTCTTGTACGTAGGAGTACTGCGGGGCTTGCGCACCAACTGATTGACTGTGGCCATAGCGACTAGCTGCTCAAAGTTGACGGAAAAAAAATCACCCCGGGCGCCGGGGTGCCGCCGGGATCCACAATGGGGGCGCCCGGCCGGCACCCGGCCAGGGGGACCATTATCCTCTGTTTTTGGCGTGGACGAGCCGACGGGCGCACCAAACGGGTGCGCCCACGGCGCGCTGAGCCGAGGATTCTATGGCCCTGCTGGAAATAGTGTCAAGCCGGACCGGCAAATACCCCTACTCGGCACCATCGCCCTCCGCAGCAGACGGCCCCTCGCCGCCGGCTTCATCATCACCCAGGCCGGCTGCTGCTGTCGCCTGCTCCAGACCCTGCAACTCCATCCGCAGCTCCTGTTCGCGGGACTGCTGCTGCTCGCTGTGGTGCCTGTAGCCGGTTCCAGCGGGTATGAGCCGCCCGACGATGACGTTTTCTTTCAGGCCACGCAGGTCGTCGCGCAGCCCCTTGACGGCGGCCTCGGTCAACACCCGGGTGGTTTCCTGGAAGGAAGCAGCTGAAATGAAGGACTCGGTGGCCAGTGAGGCTTTGGTGATGCCGAGCAGCAACGGCTCAGCCTGGGCCTGCTGCTTGTCATTCGACGCCGCCAGTTCATTCAGATCGAGAAGCCGCGACCGCTCGAGGTTTTCACCCGGCAGCAGGCCAGTCTCGCCCGGATCGGACACTTCCACCTTCTTCAGCATCTGGCGAATGATGGTTTCAATGTGCTTGTCGTTGATCTTCACGCCCTGGAGCCGGTACACATCCTGGATTTCGCGCACCAGGTAATCCGCAAGCTTCGTGACGCCCTGCAGGCGCAGGATGTCATGCGGGTTGGGCTCGCCATCGGCGATCATTTCGCCACGCGTGACCTGCTCGCCCTCGAAAACACCCAGATGACGCCACTTGGGAATCAGCTCCTCGTGCTTTTCGCCATTCTCGTCCGTGATGATGAGGCGGCGCTTGCCCTTGGTCTCCTTGCCGAAACTCACCGTACCGCTGAACTCGGCCAGGATGGCCGGATCCTTCGGCTTGCGGGCCTCGAAGAGGTCGGCAACACGCGGCAGACCGCCGGTGATGTCACGGGTCTTCGACGATTCCTGCGGGATACGGGCGATAACGTCACCGACTGATACGCGTGCACCATCGGCCATCGTCACGACCGCACCGACGGGCAGGGCATAGACAGCCGGGATGTCCGTGTTGGCGAAGCAGATTTCCTGGCCCTTGGCATTTACCAGCTTGGCAGTTGGCCGCAGGTCGCGCCCACTGATGCCGCGCTGCTTCGGGTCCATGATCAGGTAGCTGGACAGGCCGGTAACCTCATCGACCTGCTCGGATACGGATACGTCTTCGACGAAGTCCTGGAATTTCAGGAAACCGCCGACCTCCGCAACAACGGGATGGGTATGCGGATCCCAGGTCGCAACGATCTGTCCGCCATTCACCTTGTCACCGTGATCGACCGCAATGACAGCGCCATACGGAATCCGGTAGCGCTCCCGCTCGCGCCCCTGCTCATCGACGATGCCGATTTCACCGGAGCGGCTGACTGCCACCAGATAGTCCTTTTCATGACGTACGGTCTTGACGTTGTGCAGACGGATCGTGCCCGGCCGCTTCACCTCGATGCTGGTCGCCGCCGCAGCCCGCGATGCCGCGCCACCGATATGGAAGGTACGCATCGTCAGCTGCGTACCGGGTTCACCGATGGACTGTGCAGCGATGACGCCGACAGACTCGCCGATATTCACGAGATGCCCGCGGGCCAGATCACGGCCGTAGCAGAGGCTGCAAACGCCGTGGCGCGTGTCGCAGGTGATGGGAGAGCGGACCTTCACAAGGTCGACGCTGGCTTCTTCAAGCGTACGGACCTTGCGCTCATCGAGCAGAACGCCCGCCTCGATCAATACCTGTTTGGTACCGGGCCGCAGAACCTGATCCGCGAGCACCCGTCCAAGCACGCGCTCGCGCAGTGGTTCAACCACGTCGCCGCCTTCCACAAGCGGGCTCATGTAAAGACCATTCGTGGTTCCGCAATCCTCGCTGGAAACGACCAGATCCTGGGCCACATCCACCAGGCGCCGGGTCAGATAACCCGAGTTGGCGGTTTTCAGTGCCGTATCGGCCAGACCCTTGCGCGCACCATGCGTCGAGATGAAGTACTGGAGAACGTCCAGGCCCTCACGGAAGTTCGCGGTGATGGGCGTCTCGATAATGGAACCGTCCGGCTTCGCCATCAGGCCACGCATGCCGGCCAGCTGCCGGATCTGCGCTGCGGAACCTCGGGCACCAGAGTCGGCCATCATGAAAATCGCGTTGAACGAGGCCTGCTTGACGGTCTCGCCCTTGGCATTGACCGCAGACTCTGTACCGAGCTTCTCCATCATGGCTTTGGCGACCAGGTCGTTGGTGCGCGACCAGATATCGACCACCTTGTTGTAGCGCTCACCGTTGGTGACAAGGCCGCTCGCAAACTGGTCCTGGATCTCCTTCACCTCGGCTTCAGCTGACTTGAGAATGGAGACCTTCTCGTCCGGCACGACCATGTCGTTCACGCCAATGGAGATACCCGAGCGTGTTGCGTAGGCAAAACCGGTGTACATGAGCTGGTCGGCAAACACGACTGTCTTCTTGAGGCCAACCTGGCGATAGCAGGCATTGATGCTCGCGGAAATGGCCTTTTTGTCCATATTCCGGTTGACCATCGAGAAATCGAGCCCCTCCGGAAGGATCTCCGACAGCAGCGCACGTCCAACCGTCGTTTCAACCAGCTTGACCACGGTAACGACATTGCCATCGGCATCCAGGCTGGTATGCGGGATGCGTGCCTTGATGCGGGCGTGGAGCTCAACCGTACGGCTTTCATAGGCGCGATGCACTTCGCTGACATCGGCAAACACCATGCCTTCACCGCGGGCGTTGATCCGCTCGCGGGTCATGTAGTACAGACCGAGCACCACGTCCTGCGACGGCACAATGATCGGCTCGCCGTTGGCGGGCGAGAGAATGTTGTTCGTCGACATCATGAGCGCACGTGCTTCAAGCTGCGCTTCCAGCGACAGCGGCACGTGAACGGCCATCTGGTCGCCATCGAAGTCGGCGTTGAATGCCGTACAGACCAGCGGATGCAGCTGTATGGCCTTGCCTTCGATCAGTACCGGCTCAAAAGCCTGGATGCCGAGACGATGCAGGGTCGGCGCACGATTCAGCAGCACCGGATGCTCGCGGATCACCTCCTCGAGGATGTCCCAGACCTCCGGACCTTCACGCTCGACCAGCCGCTTGGCCGCCTTGATCGTGGACGCCTCACCACGAAGCTGCAGCTTCGAGAAGATGAATGGCTTGAAGAGTTCCAGCGCCATCTTCTTTGGCAGACCGCACTGATGCAGTTTCAGCGTCGGACCGACCACGATCACGGAACGACCGGAGTAGTCGACGCGCTTGCCGAGCAGATTCTGGCGGAAACGGCCCTGCTTGCCCTTGATCATGTCGGCCAGCGACTTCAGCGGGCGGCGGTTCGTGCCGGTGATTGCCCGGCCACGGCGGCCATTGTCGAGCAGCGCGTCGACTGCTTCCTGCAACATGCGCTTCTCGTTGCGGACGATGATGTCCGGGGCATTCAGCTCCAGCAGCCGGCGCAACCGGTTGTTGCGATTGATCACCCGGCGATAGAGGTCGTTGAGATCCGAAGTCGCAAACCGGCCGCCATCCAGCGGAACCAGCGGACGCAGATCCGGCGGCAAGACCGGCAATACGGTGAGCACCATCCACTCGGGACGATTCCCCGACTCGATGAAGGCATCGATCAGCTTCAGGCGCTTGGAAAGGCGCTTGATCTTCGTTTCGGAGTTGGTTGCCGCAATCTCCTCGCGGACCTTGATCACCTCACGTGGCAGATCGATCGTGCGCAACATGTGGTGCACGGCTTCGGCGCCCATTCGCGCATCGAATTCGTCGCCGTGCTGCTCGACCGCCTCGAGGTACTGCTCGTCGGTCAGCAGCTGTGCACGCTCCAGGGGTGTCATGCCCGGATCGATGACCACGAAAGCCTCGAAATACAGGACGCGCTCGATCTCCCGCAAGGTCATGTCGAGCATCAACCCGATGCGCGAGGGCAGCGACTTCAGGAACCAGATATGGGCAACGGGACTCGCCAGCTCGATATGACCCATGCGGTCACGGCGGACCTTGGCCTGCGTCACCTCGACACCGCACTTTTCGCAGACCACGCCGCGATGCTTGAGGCGCTTGTACTTGCCGCAAAGACACTCATAGTCCTTGATCGGACCAAAGATCTTGGCGCAGAAAAGGCCATCACGCTCCGGCTTGAATGTCCGGTAATTGATCGTCTCCGGCTTCTTGACCTCGCCGAAGGACCACGAACGGATCCTTTCCGGGGAAGCCAGCTGGATGCGAATAGCGTCGAAGTCCTCGACCGTCTGCTGCTGCTTGAAAAGCTTCAGTAGGTCTCTCATGTATCACCACCTGCCATTGTTCGGTCCGCGCAGTTACTAGTTTGGGGTAGCCGCGTGAGTTAGTCCTTCTCGAGTTCCATATTGATGGCGAGAGAACGGATTTCCTTGACGAGTACATTGAAGGACTCGGGCATTCCGGCCGCCACCTCATGCGTGTCGTCCACGATGTTCTTGTACATCTTGGTGCGACCCTGCACGTCATCGGACTTGACGGTCAGCATTTCCTGCAGCGTGTAGGAAGCGCCATATGCCTCAAGTGCCCAGACCTCCATCTCGCCGAAGCGCTGCCCGCCAAACTGCGCCTTGCCGCCCAATGGCTGCTGCGTGACGAGACTGTACGGGCCGGTCGAACGGGCATGCATCTTGTCGTCAACGAGATGGTTGAGCTTCAGCATGTACATGTAGCCAACCGTGGTTGGCCGGTCGAAGGCTTCGCCGGTCCGGCCGTCATACAACTGCGCCTGGCCCGTCAGGGGCAGATCAGCCAGCTGCAGCAGGCTCTTGATCTCGTTCTCGCTGGCGCCGTCGAAGACCGGGGTTGCAATCGGCACACCGTGCCGGAGGTTCCCGGACAGCTCGTCGATCTTGACCTTCTGTCCGCCGGTCTTGTTGTAGATCTCGTCGAGGAACTTCCGCTTCTCGGCCATTGCGGCGTTGGCATCGATCAGGGCGCCGATCTTGCGACCGAGCTCCTTGGCTGCCCAGCCCAGGTGCGTCTCCAGCACCTGGCCGATATTCATGCGCGAGGGCACACCGAGCGGGTTGAGGACGATGTCGACCGGCGATCCATCTGCCAGGTACGGCATGTCTTCCACCGGCACGATGGTTGAGATGACGCCCTTGTTGCCGTGGCGGCCAGCCATCTTGTCACCCGGCTGAATGCGCCGCTTGACGGCCAGATAAACCTTGACCATCTTCAGCACGCCAGGCGCAAGATCATCACCGGCAGTGATCTTCTTGCGCTTTTCCTCGAAGCGCCGGTCGAATTCCTCGCGTTGCTGGCGAAGGCGTTCGGCGGTCTGCTCGAGCTGCGCATTGGCGTCGTCGTTGGTCAGGCGGATCTCAAACCACTTTTCGCGGGCCAGTTCGCTGAGATAGCCCTGGGTAATCCGGCCACCTGACTTCAGTGCTCCCGGACCGCCCTCGCTTTGCTTGCCGACCAGCATGCGCTCGACGCGCTGGAAGATGTCCTCCTCGAGAATGCGCAACTGGTCGTCTAAGTCCTTGCGCACGCTCTCAAGTTCGGCAGTCTCGATGGACAACGCACGGCTGTCCTTGTCTACGCCGTCACGGGTAAACACGCGAACGTCGATAACCGTGCCGTCCATGCCTGGCGGCACGCGCAGACCGGTATCCTTCACGTCCGAGGCCTTTTCGCCAAAGATCGCCCGCAGCAGCTTTTCCTCCGGCGTGAGCTGTGTCTCGCCCTTCGGCGTGACCTTGCCAACGAGGATGTCGCCGGCACGCACTTCGGCACCGATATAGGCAATACCTGCCTCATCAAGCTTGGCCAGCGCAGTCTCGCCGACATTCGGGATGTCGGCAGTGATCTCTTCCGGCCCCAGCTTGGTATCACGCGCAACGCAGGCCAGCTCTTCGATGTGAATGGTCGTGAAGCGGTCTTCTTCGACCAGCCGCTCGGACAGCAGGATGGAGTCCTCGAAGTTGTAGCCGTTCCAGGGCATGAAGGCGACGAGCAGGTTCTGGCCAAGCGCAAGCTCACCGAGACTGGTCGAGGCGCCGTCCGCCAGCACGTCACGCTTCGCGATCACGTCGCCTGCCTTGACCAGCGGACGCTGGTTGATGCAGGTGTTCTGGTTGGAACGCGTGTACTTCGTCAGATT
>JAHDYN010000421.1:0-1211 GCA_023383735.1 Gammaproteobacteria bacterium
CCTGGAGATCGGCTGCGGCTTCCAGGGCGGCGAGTGGAAGGCGGCTGCCAAGTAATTCCGGATTGCAGAACCTGATAATCTGGGCCGGGTCCCGACGGATCCGGCCCTTTTTATTGCCTGGCCAGACCATTGCCTGAGCTGACGACAGAAAAATCCATCCTTGAACGGATCGCCGCCGGCGACAGCGCCGCGGTCGGCGAATGCATTGACCGTTACGGCAACCTGCTGTGGTCGCTCGCCCGGCGCTATCTGCGCAATACCGCCGACGCCGAAGATGCGGTGCAGGATGTGTTCATCGAGATCTGGCGGAGCTGTGCCCGCTACGATCCGGGCATCGCCAGCGAAACCGCGTTCATTTCGACGATTGCCAGGCGCCGCTTCATCGACCGGCTCCGGCAAAGCGGCCGGGCCCCGGCCATGGACTCGCTCGACGATGATGAAGGCGCCCCGGTGGATCCCGGCGTGGCGGCCACCGTCGAGGACGATACCGAGGTTGCCATCGTTGCCAGGGTGCTGGGCGACATGGATCCCGAACACCGGAAGATACTCGGCATGGCGTTGTACGAGGGTTACAGCCACAGCGAGATCGCCGAGCAGCTCGGCATGCCGCTCGGTACCGTGAAGACGCGCGTGCGCCGCGGGCTCATCCACATTCGCGAGCAACTCCAGATCGCGGTCGGCGATACCGCCGGGGAGTCGGCCGAATGAAGCGCGCGCATCCCGACCGCCTGCAGGAATTGCTGGCCGACGAGGCGCTCGGCGGGCTCGACGCAAGCTGCCATTCCGAGCTGGAAGCCCTGCTCCGCGAGTCACCGGAAGCGGAACGCGACGCGCTCATGCGCACCGCCGCGCTCACGCAGCTCGCCTTCCTGCACCGCGACTCGTCGGCACCGCAGCCCATGCCGGCCAGCCTGCGCGCACGCTTGCTCGGTACGGCAGAGGCACAGCGGTCAGGGCACAAGCCTGGCTGAGGCCTCTGCCGGGCAGTGAAGCATGAAAGTCCACGCGATTGAAGGTCTGTGGGTTCACATTGGCTTCGGTTCAGTCTGGTGATGACAACGACAGCGCGGACCACGGCGGGAACTCATGCTTGAATGCCACACCGGTTGATTGCAGGTCATGCGGGAGGGTCATGCAGGCGACGGCCATATGAACTTCGCCAGGCCATTTGCCGGAGCGGAACAGCATTCGTGTACCGCATTGCGGACAGA
>JAHDYN010000421.1:1221-1993 GCA_023383735.1 Gammaproteobacteria bacterium
GAAACCCCTTTCCGACTCGGCACTTGATCGATACCAGCGAAGCAGGCCCGCTCCTTGATCAATACGGAATTGATCGGCTTTCACGCCGGCCCAACAGACTGCAGACGCCCCGTGAGCGCGTCGACAAGACTCGCACACGCAATCAGAAACAAACTTGGGCGCTCCGGAAAACGAGAACCGGATCGATCCACACATGCAGGCCCCGCTGTATTCCCTGGTCATGTGCAGTGCCTCCGAGTCGAAAGTTACCAAGGTACTGAGCTTCAGCGTGTGCCGCCTAACGCCTGAATCAAGCCGCGCCGCAAGGTGTCAGCTTGAATGAACTGCCAGGTGCCGCCTGTTCAGGAGCAGTAGCGTAGTCCGGCGCCATGTTGAGGTCATGATCCCATGCGGCACGACTGGCGGTGAAGATATTGCCATCTGGCGCGATGGCAATATCAGTATCAAGGCTCCCGGCTGGCACGACCAGCATGCCCGTGTCGGAGAACGGCAGGGCCGAACCGCAGGTAGCACAGAAGCTTCGAATATGGCGAGTGTCAGGGAGGCTGTAGGTTTTCACCACGCCTTGGCCCGAGAGCCAGGTTAGCTTTGCGGACGATGAGAACAGGTTGGCCGCATGAGCTGATCCCGTGTCTTTGCGACAGTGAGAACAGTGGCAAAGATAGAATCGCTCGAACGATCCATCGACTCTATAGCGGACTTCTCCGCATAAGCATGATCCAGCGAATTGCGAGTCCATCATGTTTCCAGATTGCTACGCGGGTGCATGCGG
>JAHDYN010000422.1 GCA_023383735.1 Gammaproteobacteria bacterium
AGAAGGTTTCGACCATCACCGCGACAAAGGGATAGCCTTTCACCGCGCAGACCATCGCCAGCGCGATGCCGGTATTGCCCGAGGTCGCCTCGATGACCGTCTGTCCCGGCTTCAGCGCGCCGCGCTGCTCGGCATCCGCAATGATCGCGTGTGCCAGGCGGTCCTTCACTGATCCGCCGGGATTGAAGGCCTCGGCCTTCACGTACATCTCGACATGCTTCGGCGCGAGACGGTTCAGGCGGATGACCGGCGTGTTGCCGATGGTGGACAGGATGTGGTCGTGGATCATGGTCTGCTCCCGGAAATCATGCCTTCGAGTTTACTGCAGGTCGCCTGGGCGAAGTTCGAGACCGGGCCTGGCTGTCGGCCGCGCCAGTGCTGGTCTGCCAAGGCGTTCGGCCAGCCCGACCACTTCGCCCACGTAAAGGAGCGCCGGTGAGCCGGGCCCGGCCTCGGCATAGCGCTGCGCGATGTCGGCCAGCGTGCCCGTGACCAGCCGCTGTTCCGGCGTGCTGCCGGCAATCACCACGGCGGCCGGGGTCCGGCTGGCGCGGCCGTGGGCCACGAGCAGGGCGGCGATGGCCGCGAGTTTGCGGCCGCTCATGTAGATGACCAGCGTGTGTCCGAGCGCCGCGAGTGCGCTCCAATCGGGTTCGTCATCGGCGGCTGTGCTGTCGGCGGCACCGTGTCCGGTCACCAGCGTGACAGCCTGGGCGAGGCCGCGGTGCGTCAGCGGGATGCCGGCGTAGGCACCGCAACCGTTGGCTGCCGTGATTCCCGGGATGACCTGGAAGGGCAGGCCGGCCTGTGCCAGCACCTCGGCTTCTTCGCTGCCCCGGCCGAACACATAGGGGTCGCCACCCTTGAGTCGGCAGACGCGTTTGCCGGCGCGCACCCGGGCGAGCAGCAGCGCATTGATCTCTGCCTGGCTGGTGCCCGGGCCGCCGCCGGTCTTGCCCACATCGATGAGTTCGGCATCGCGGCGCGCAAAGGCCAGCAGCTCCGGCGCGACCAGCCGGTCGTGCAACACCACATCGGCATGTTGCAGGAGATGAAAGCCGCGCAGGCTGAGCAGCTCCGGATCGCCGGGGCCCGCGCCGACCAGCCAGGCCTCGCCGCCTTGCTGGTCGGCATCGGCCCGCTGTTCGAGTGCGCTGCGCAGCGCCTCGTCGGCCGCCTGCATCCGGCCAGCCAGCACATGGCTGGCGGGAGCGCCGGTGAAAGCCTGTTCCCAGAACCGTCGTCTGGCTGCCACATCCGGCAACCGTGCCTTGATGGTGTCGCGCCACTGGCCCGCCCAGCCGGCCAGTTCGCCGAGGCGCAGCGGCAGCCAGCGTTCGAGCTGCTGGCGCAACATGCGGGCGAGCACCGGCGCGCGGCCGCCGGTCGAAATGGCCACGATCAGCGGTGAGCGATCCACGATCGAGGGACTGATGAAGCTCGAGTGTGCCGGATCATCGACGACATTGCAGAGGCGCAGCGCCGTGCGCGCGGCCGCGGCCACGGCATGATTCACCGTGCGATCGCTGGTGGCGGCAATCACCAGCAGATGCGTGTCGATCAGTGTCGCGTCAAAGGGGCGCAGCACGGCGGCGATGCGCCTGTCATCCAGCAGTTGCTGCAGGCCGCTGACCAGTTGCGGACTGTTGACGGTGACGGCCGCGCCGGCGGCGAGCAGTTGCCGCACCTTGCGCTCGGCCACGTCACCGCCGCCGACCACCAGACAGGCCTGGCCCTTGAGGGTGAGGAAGATCGGCAACTGGTTCATCGGCTCTCGGGTGTGGGACATGACGTCCCGGCGTGCGGCGATCAGGGACTGAATCAACACGATATAGAAGCGCTTGGCGGGGAAAAAATAGTTATTCCTTCTGCGGTAATCGCTGCCCAGCATAACCGGGCGCGTCTCATTCCCGGGTTCCGAGGGTTGACAGTCGCTTGTAACCAATGGCTATATAGCGCGGGTCAGTTCCCCCGAGTATTTCCGCTCCCCA
>JAHDYN010000423.1 GCA_023383735.1 Gammaproteobacteria bacterium
AAAGCAGTTGTTTGGCGCCGCCTATGCCAACGTCCAGCCGCACTCGGGATCACAGGCCAATGCTGCCGTCTATCTGGCCCTGCTGCAGCCGGGCGATACGGTGCTCGGCATGAGTCTCGCGCATGGCGGACACCTGACGCACGGTTCGCCGGTCAACTTTTCCGGGCGCCTGTTCAACATCGTTTCCTACGGCGTGGACGCGGCCACCGGGCTCATCGACTACGCCCAGCTCGAGAGTCTCGCCCGCGAACACAAGCCGCGCATGATCATCGCCGGCTTTTCCGCCTATTCACGGGTGATCGACTGGCAGAAGTTTCGTGTCATCGCCGACAGCATCGGGGCATACCTGTTTGTCGACATGGCGCACGTGGCCGGCCTGGTTGCGGCAGGCGAGTATCCGAATCCGGTCTCGATTGCCGATGTGACCACAACCACCACGCACAAGACGCTGCGCGGGCCGCGTGGCGGCCTGATCCTGGCGCGCGAGAACGAGGAGATCGGCAAGAAGCTCAACTCGCTGGTGTTCCCCGGCACCCAGGGCGGTCCGCTGATGCACGTGATTGCGGCCAAGGCCGTGGCTTTTCTCGAGGCGCTGCAGCCGGAGTTCAGGACCTATCAGCGCGAGGTCAAGAGCAATGCCCGGCTGATGGCGCGCTGCCTGACCGAGCGCGGCTACAAGATCGTCTCAGGCGGCACCGAGAACCACATGTTCCTGCTCGACCTGATCGACAAGAACATCACCGGCAAGGATGCCGATGCGGCACTCGACCGGGCCAATATCACCGTCAACAAGAATGCCGTGCCGAACGATCCGCGCTCGCCCTTCGTGACCAGCGGCGTGCGCATGGGGACGCCGGCGGTGACCACGCGGGGCTTTCGTGCACCGGAGATCGAGCAGCTCAGTGGCTGGATTGCCGACATTCTCGACGACATCGGCAATGTCGAGCGGTCCGCGGCAATTCGCGGCAAGATCATCGAGTTGTGTGCGCGTTTTCCTGTCTACCAGTGAGCTGAAGGAGGCAGACAGGTCTTGCACTGCCCGTTCTGCAGCCATCCTGAAACCAAGGTCATCGACTCGCGGCTGGCCGGCGAGGGGCTGCAGGTGCGAAGGCGGCGCGAGTGCCTGGCCTGTGCCGAGCGCTTCACGACCTTCGAGACGGCCGAACTGGTCATGCCGCGGGTGATCAAGCGCGACGATACGCGTGAGCCCTTCGATGACGGCAAGCTCCGCAGCGGCATGGTGCGCGCGCTTGAAAAGCGCCCGGTCGACAGTGAAGCGGTGGAGGCGGCGCTGGCACGGGTCACCCACCGCCTGCAGACCATGGGCGAACGTGAAGTCGCCTCGCGGCGGATCGGCGAGCTGGTGATGGAAGAGCTGCGCGCGCTCGACGAGGTGGCTTATGTGCGGTACGCCTCGGTGTACCGGAGTTTTCAGGACGTGGAGTCATTCCAGGAAGAGATCCGCCGCATGCGCGAACTCGGCGACAAGGACCGGCGTCGCGACCAGCTGCCGCTGTTGCCGGACGAGTCATCGTGAGTACCGCCGATCCGGCCTGGAGCGCAGCCGATCAGGCCCATATGGCCCGTGCCATGCAGCTCGCGGCACGCGGTCTGTACGGCACGCCGCCCAACCCGCGCGTCGGTTGCGTCATTGCACACGGTGACACGGTTGTCGGCGAGGGCTGGCACCGGCAGGCTGGCGGACCGCATGCGGAGGTCTGGGCGCTGCAGGCGGCCGGGCCCAAGGCGCGTGGCGCAACGGCCTATGTGACGCTTGAGCCCTGCAGTCACCAGGGCCGCACGCCGCCCTGCAGCCGGGCGCTGATTGAAGCCGGCATACGTCGCGTGGTCTATGCCGCGCAGGATCCGAACCCGCAGGTCAATGGCACTGGCGGAGAGGCCCTGCGGGCTGCCGGGCTCGAAGTGAGCGATGGCCTGCTGGCGGGCGTATCCGAGCAGCTGAATGCGGGCTTCTTCATGCGCATGCGT
>JAHDYN010000424.1 GCA_023383735.1 Gammaproteobacteria bacterium
TCTGGTGCCAGGTCACGCGGCTGCCGGGCTTGACCACGCCCATGGCCGGCACATCGGCAAGGTTCACCATCAGCCCCGGCGCGAGATTGACGAAACCGATGTTCTGGTCCGGCTTGTACTGCAGGACCTGCGTGATGCGCAGCGCCAGGTTGCCAACCGTCAGCGTGGCACCGACGTCGATATCGAGGCGCCCCAGCAGGCCGGGCTCTGCCCAGGCCTCGCCGCGGGCCGGGATGCCCTCTGCCGGCCGGCCGTCGCCAAACAGCGTATCGGCAATGGTGAGCTCTCCGCGCAGGGGATAGCCGTCACTGACTGCATCGATCGCCGCCAGCGCCGTTTCCTCGCCAACCAGCACGACGGTGGGGAAAGCCAGCGTCTCGGCAGTTGCCAGCCCCATCTCTCGGGCCTCGGCCTGGAAGTCCCGCGGCAGGGGCGATGCCGAGCGCAGCACCAGGTCGGCAGCCAGCACCTGGCTGGCCTGCTCCTTCATGGAAGCGCCGACGCGGTCGGTGAAAAAACCCACCGCCGTCATGGCGGTAACGGCCAGCACGATCGCCGCCAGCAACACCGACAACTCACCGGCGCGCAGATCCCTGATGAAGGCGCGCCAGGCAAAGACCGGCACTTGCATCCTCATGGCACGATTCTGCCGCCAACCAGCTGAATGGTGCGATCGCAGCGTGCAGCCAGTTCTCTCTGATGGGTCACCAGCACCAGCGTGGTGCGCGCCTCGGTGTTCAGATCGAACAGCAGTTGCCCGATGCGCTCGCCGGTGGCGCTGTCGAGATTACCGGTGGGTTCGTCGGCGAACAGCACTTCCGGCCGGGTGACGAAGGCGCGCGCAATGGCCACGCGTTGCTGCTCGCCGCCGGAAAGCTGACGCGGATAGTGCCCGAGGCGGGCACCGAGGCCGATGCTGGCGAGGGTCTCGCGCGCCAGCTCGGCGGCCCTGGCCTCGCCCGCCAGCTCGAGCGGCAGCATCACGTTCTCCAGTGCCGTGAGCGACTGCAGCAGATGAAAGGACTGGAACACGAATCCGACCCGCTGCGCACGCAACGCGGCACGGCCATCTTCATTCAGCGCGGTGAGTTCCGTCCCGCCCAGCCAGACCTTGCCCCGTGTCGGGCGATCGAGTCCGGCCAGCAGGGCGAGCAGCGTGGTCTTGCCGGCGCCCGAGGGCCCGACCAGGGCCACCGACTCGCCCCGCGCGATACTGAGATCGATGTCATCGAGGATGGTCAGTGTCCCTTCCGGACTGCTAACCTCTTTTGCCAGTCCCGCTGCACGCAGTACGGCATCACTATCCATGCGATCCGCCATTCAAAAAAACCGGTTGTTCCTGTGCCAGGTGCTGCTCGCCATTCTGGCTTCGATGCTGTTTGTGCCTGCCACCCAGGCAACTGCCGGGAATCCAACCGTGCTCGTGGTCGGCGACAGCTTGAGCGCAGGCTACGGCATGAGCGAGCCGGAGTCGTGGGTATCGCTGCTCCGCGACCGGCTGGCAGCCGAAGGGTACGGCTATGAAGTGGTCAACGCCAGCCTCACCGGCGATACCACCGGCAGCGGACTCAAGCGCCTGCCGCGCGCGCTGGCACTGCACCGCCCGGCCATCGTCATCATCGAACTCGGCGGCAACGATGGCCTGCGCGGTACGCCGATCAGGGTAATGCGCGACAACCTGGCGGAAATGATCGAGCTGAGCCGCGAGGCCGGCGCCGAGGTCATCCTCGCCGGCATGCAGATACCCACCAACTATGGCCGCAGCTACACCGAGGCGTTTACCGCCGTCTACCCCGAACTGGCCAGGAAATACGGGGTGGATCTGGTCGACTTCTTCCTCGAGCGCGTCGCGCTCGACCTCGAGCTGATCCAGCCTGACGGCATCCATCCAACCGCGGAAGCGCAACCCCTGCTGCTCGACAACGTCTGGCCGGTACTGGAAAAGAAACTCAGGAAGCAGCCGAAAACCGCTGCGCGATAGTCTGC
>JAHDYN010000425.1 GCA_023383735.1 Gammaproteobacteria bacterium
GCTCCCAAAGCAGATGCGCTACCAGACTGCGCTATGCCCCGATCTGTACCCGGCATTGCATTATAGCCGCCCGCCCGTCGGGGCGCCGCATGATACGCAGGGGGTACCGGCAGCGTCAATTTCCCGCTGACCCGGGTAACGCGCACCGGGCCGGTTTTTCAGCCCCTGTGGCTCTGGTATTGTGCATCACATTCCGTGTTTTCACCCGCCGGCAGAGGCCGCATATTCTGCTCATGACAGCTTCCCCATGACTGCCCGCCTGATTGACGGCAAAGCGATCGCACTCGGCCTGCGCACCCAGTTACGTACCCGTATCGGCGAGCGGCTGGCCCAGGGGCACCGTCCGCCTGGCCTCGCCGTGATCCTCGTTGGCGACGATCCCGCCTCGCAGATCTACGTGCGCAACAAGCGCACGGCCTGTGCCGAGACGGGTGTGGTGTCGCACAACCATGACCTCCCCGCCAGCACCAGCCAGGATGAGTTGCTGGCGCTGATCGACAGGCTCAACCTGGATGGCGATATCGACGGCATTCTCGTGCAGCTGCCGCTGCCACTGCATATCGACGAAACGGCCGTGATCGAGCGCATCAATCCGGTCAAGGACGTGGATGGGTTCCATCCCTACACCCTGGGGCGCCTCTGCCAGCGCATGCCCGTACTGCGGCCGGCCACACCGTATGGCGTGATGACGCTGTTGCGGCACATCGGTGTGCCGGTTCGCGGACAGCACGCGGTGATCGTCGGCGCCTCCAACCACGTGGGCCGCCCGCTGGCACTGGAACTGCTCCTGGCTGGTGCGACCACCACCGTATGCCATCGCTTTACGCGCGATCTGGGCAGCCACATCGCACAGGCCGACATCCTCGCCGTTGCGGTAGGCAAGCCCGGGCTGGTTCGCGGCGAGTGGATCAAGCCCGGCGCGGTGGTGCTCGATATCGGCATAACGCGCCTTCCGGACGGCAAGCTCAGCGGCGATGTCGAGTTTGCTGCCGCCAGCAAGCGCGCCGGCTGGATCACCCCCGTGCCGGGCGGCGTCGGCCCGATGACCATCGCGATGCTGCTGGAGAACACGCTGACCGCGGCAGTTTCGGGCATGTCACTGCTGACACCGCGGGAAATGCCACCGGCCTGAGCCACTTGATTCAAGACTGATCCGGAGCCCGTCCCATGCGTATTTCAAAATCCTGCCTGTCATTGATCGCCAGCCTCCTGCTCGGGGTGACCGGCAGCGTCCAGGCCGCAGACCCCATGCTGGTGCAGTTCGAGACCTCCGCGGGCGCATTCATCGTGCAGCTCGATCCGGAGCGCGCCCCGCTCAGCGTCGAAAACTTCCTCAGGTATGTCAACGAGGGATTCTATGCGGGCACCGTCTTTCATCGCGTCGTCAGCGGCTTCGTGATCCAGGGCGGCGGATTCACCCGCGACCTCAAGCTCAAGCAACCACATCCCGGCATACCCAACGAATCGGGCAACGGGCTCAGCAACCGGCGCGGCACCATCGCCATGGCACGAACCGGCGAACCGCATTCCGGCGACTCGCAGTTCTATATCAACCTGGCTGACAATGTCCCGCTCGATCCCAAGCCCACCCGCTGGGGGTATGCCGTCTTTGGCGAAGTCATTCAGGGCATGGAGGTCATCGATGACATCGGCCATCGCCTGACCAGCGTGCAGGACGGCATGTCCGATGTCCCGGTTGAGCCCGTGATCATCCAGAAGGCGAGCTTCCTGAAACCACCCGCCGCCAAATGACAACGCTGTTCGTCTCCGATCTGCATCTCCACGCATCCCGGCCCGCGGTCACCGATTGCTTTCTGCGCTTCCTGGGCGATACCGCCAGACAGGCGAAAGCCCTTTACATCCTTGGCGACCTGTTCGAGAGCTGGATCGGCGATGACGTCCCGGGCCATACCGGCCTCAGGGTGAGCGCTGCGCTGCGTGGTCTCGCCGATCACGGCATTCCCTGCAGCTTCATGCATGGCAA
>JAHDYN010000009.1:0-1711 GCA_023383735.1 Gammaproteobacteria bacterium
CGCCTGGGAGCCCCAGGACTCGTCGAGCGGATGTTCGGTCAAGGGCATCAGTTCGAGATGCGTAAAGCCGAGATCGACTGCATAGGGCACGAGCAACTCGGCTGCAGCCCGATAGCCGAGCGGTCTGCCGCCATGGTCGCGCCGCCATGAGCCCAGATGGACTTCATAGATCGAGACCGGCTTGTGCAGCCACTGCCAGTCCGCCCGTGCCTTGAGCCATGCATGATCCTGCCAGTCATACCCGGCGAGTGGCCGTGCAATCGATGCCGTCGCCGGACGCAGCTCCGACTCGCGGGCATAGGGGTCGGACTTCAGCAGCAACTCGCCGCTGTGGCGGTTGCGGATTTCGTACTTGTAGATGGAAGTTTCGAGGCCCGGAACAAACAGCTCCCAGACCCCGGAGCTTCCGCGTACGCGCATGGGGTGGCTGCGGCCATCCCACCGGTTGAAGTCGCCGACGACGCTGACGCGCTCGGCTTCGGGTGCCCAGACCGCAAAACGGATCCCGGCAACGCCATCCGCCGTGACCTGGTGACTGCCCATGAACCGGTAGGCCGCGGTATGCCGTCCGGCATTGAAGGCGTTCAGGTCCTCATCGGCCAGCTGTGGCGGAAAGCAATAGGGGTCAAAGCGCTCGCTGATGCTGCCGTCACTCGCGACGATACGCAGGCCATAGTGCGCTGGAACGAGGTGGCTGGCACCCCGCCACTCGAAGACGTCCGTTTCGCCCACCCGGGCCAGGGTCAGACTGGTTCCCGAGATGCCGGCGCTTGCCGTGTGCGGCAGCAGCGCCCTTACGACAATCTCCCCCGGGCCGGCCGGATGTCGTCCGAGGAACTCGAAGGGATCGTGATGCCGGCCTTCCAGCAAACGCTGCAGCGACGGGGCGGGGCCGCAATCGATGGGTCTCGGGTCCTGCTCGGTGGTTGGCGGCATGGGTGGGTTCAGGCCTTGCTGATCCGGATGAACAAGTAGCCGTATGGTGTTACATTCATTGGCAGTGTGACACATCGGGCGGTGAGGCGGTCATGAGCATCTTCTATCCGGGCAGCAGCGCTAAGCCGATGCGCTCCGGGCGCTTTGTCAGCCAGCTTACCAAGAGCACCATGGCGATCGTAATGGCCGGTGGGCGGGGAGAGCGCCTGCGTCAGCTCACCGAGCATCGCGCGAAACCGGCGACGCCCTTTGGCGGCAAATACCGCATCATCGATTTCAGTCTTTCGAACTGCGTCAATTCCGGGATCCGGCAGATTCTCGTCATGACGCAGTACAAGTCGCATTCTCTGACCCAGCATATCCAGCGCGGATGGGGTTATCTGCGCGGCGAACTGGGTGAGTTCGTGCAGCTTGTTCCCGCCCAGCAGAAGCTCGGCGAACTCTGGTATCGGGGTACTGCCGACTGTGTATACCAGAATCTCGACATCATCCAGGCGCATGATCCCGAACTCGTGCTGGTGCTGGCTGGTGACCATGTCTACAAGATGGACTACGGGCCGATGATCGCTTTTCACGTGGCCCGTGCAGCAGACGTCACGCTGGGCATGGTTCAGGTGCCGATCCATCAGGCGCATGAGTTCGGCATCGCCACGCTGAGTGCGGACCAGCGTATCGTGCAGTTCAGCGAGAAACCGAAGAACCCCGAGCCAATGCCCGGCCGCAACGATGTTGCGCTGGCATCGATGGGGATCTATGTCTTCAGCGTCGACTATCT
>JAHDYN010000009.1:1721-15740 GCA_023383735.1 Gammaproteobacteria bacterium
CGCGACGCACTCGATCCGGCTTCGGCGCACGATTTCGGGAAGAACATCATTCCGGCAGCGATCGGCAGCAGCCGGATATTTGCCTATCCCTTCGAAAGCGTCGAGACCGAAGCGCAGGCCTACTGGCGTGACGTAGGCACGGTGGATGCCTTCTATGCGGCAAACATGGAGTTGATATTCGTCAGTCCGGAGCTGAATCTCTACGATTCAGAGTGGCCCATCTGGACCTACCAGGAGCAGACGCCCTGCGCGAAATTCGTGCTCGACGAGGATGGCAGGAGAGGGGTGGCCGTCAACTCCATGGTCGCCGGCGGGTGCATTGTCTCGGGTGCCGTGATCCGCGAATCGCTGCTGTTTTTCAACGTCACGGTCGATGAGCGCAGCGAGGTGTTCCGCTCGGTCGTGTTGCCACATGTCAGGATCGGGCGCGGTTGTCGTATCAAGCGGGCCATCATCGACGAGGGCTGCGTGATACCAGACAGCATGGTGATTGGCGAAGACAGTGTGCTGGACAAACAGCGTTTCCATGTTACCGAGCAGGGTGTGGTCCTTGTGACGCAGGACATGCTGAAGGCCTGCAATACGCCGATGGTGCCCGGCCTGGCAGCGGCCACGCCTCCCCCTGGCTCACCCCCGGTCTGAGCCGGAGATCCCCTTGTTCACCGATCTGCTTTCAGAGGGCCGCTGCGCCGGCGTACTGCTGCACCCGACCTCGTTGCCCGGCAAATGGGAAATCGGCGTGCTCGGCGATGATGCGCGGCGATTTGCCGGTCTCCTGGCAGAGAGCGGATTCAGCCTCTGGCAGATGCTGCCTGTCGGGCCAGTCGGTGATTCGCTTTCACCTTATCAGGCGACCTCGGCCTTTGCGGGGAATTCGCGCCTGATCGATCCGGCAGCACTGAAGGCGGCCGGGTGGTTGCCGGAGGCGGCGGCCGTCGATGGTGGCGATTGGCCACAGCGGTCGGCGCTGCTCCGTGCGGCGTGGGAGGGGCTTCGCGAACGCGCAAACAATGCGCAACGCGGTGAGTTTGCGGCCTACTGGGAAGCGCAGCGCAGCTGGTTGCTGCCCTATGCCTTGTTCCGCGTGGCCCGCGAACGGTTTGGCACCTCAGGCTGGTGGACCTGGCCCGAATCCATCCGGCATCGCGTGCCCGCGGCGATTTCAGACCTGATGAAGCAGGCTGATGCGCGGATTCGCGAAGTGGCCTTCGAACAGTGGATCTTCGACCGCCAGTGGGCCGACTTCCGCCAGCATGCTGCGAGTCGGGGCGTGCAGCTGATGGGTGACCTGCCCATCTACGTTGATCTGGACAGCGCCGATGTCTGGTGGCATCGGCGGCTGTTCCGGGTCGATCCCGATGGCCGGCCGGAGGCCGTGGCGGGCGTGCCGCCCGATTACTTCAGTGCGGATGGCCAGGTCTGGGGCAATCCGCTCTATGCCTGGGAACGGATGGCGGAGGATGGCTTTCGCTGGTGGCGGGACAGGGTGGCCAATCAATTGCGCCGCTTTGACTGCCTGCGCATAGACCACTTCCGTGGCCTGCAGGCCTACTGGGAAGTTCCTGCCGGTGCAATGTCGGCGCGTGAAGGACGCTGGCGCGAGGCGCCGGGAGTCGCGTTGCTGGAGGCCCTGGGGGCCGGTGGCGAAGGGCGCCACTTCGTCGCCGAGGACCTGGGAACCATCACGCCCGAGGTGCACGAGCTTCGGCATCGGTTCGGGCTGCCTGGCATGCTGGTCATGCAATTCGCCTTCGATGGCTCAGCCGACAACCCGTATCTGCCCGAGAACCACATTGAAGAGGCAGTGATCTATACGGGTACACATGACAATGACACGCTCGCTGGCTGGTATGCCGGACTCGGCGAGGAGAGCCGGCGCTACGTCCATGAAACCCTGCATTGCGGTCCGGCCGACATGCCCGCCGCGCTGATCGATGCGGTTTACCAGTCGCGGGCGCGCGTGGCGATTCTGCCGTTCCAGGATCTGCTCGGCCTCGGTTCTGCATCCCGGATGAACATGCCCGGCACCACGCAGGGCAACTGGACGTGGCGTTTCGACTGGTCTCAGGTCACGGCGGATTTCGCCCTCAACTGGCAGGCGCGTGCGGCAGCCTCAGGACGCCTGCGCCGCAATTCCGGCCAGGCGCCGGTACAGGGTCAGGTAATGGGGCGTCTGGTGTGCCCATGAGAAATCCGCTGTCATGCCGTTGTGGCGCAGTCGCTGCCAGGCCGAAGCTTGCTGATACCAGCCCAGGACCTCGCTGATTGCCCAGCTCAGGCCGCCCGTATCTGCGTCGCGGAATACGCTGCCGGTACCGGTTCCGGCATGCGGTTCGAAATGGCTGACCGTATCGTGCAGTCCCCCGGTGTCCCGCACGATGGGCACGGAGCCGTAACGCAGGGCATACATCTGCGTGAGTCCGCAGGGTTCGTAGAGTGAGGGGACGAGAAAGGCATCGCTGCCGGCAAATATCAGCCGGGCAATCGTTTCGCTATGCGCCGGGATAAAGGCAAACTGACCGGGCAGCTCCACCGCGAGCTGCTGCAGGGCTTCGGCATAGGGCGGGTCACCCTCGCCGAGGACGACGGCCTGACAGGCCCCGCTGCGCAGGAATGGCGGCAAGGCATCCAGCACGAGCTCAATGCCCTTTTGCGCCGCGAGTCGCGAGACCATGCCGAGTACCGGCACGTGACCGGCGGCGGCAAGTCCCGAGCGCTTTCGCAGTTCGCTGCGGCAGACCAGTTTGCCAGCGATGTCCCCGGCGCTGTAATTGCGTGGCAGCCGATGGTCTGATGCCGGATCCCAGCGCGTGTAGTCCACGCCATTCAGTATTCCAACCAGCCGGTTGCGGCGCTGTCGCAGCAGTCCATCCAGTCCCTTGCCGTATTCGGGTGTCAGGACCTCACTGGCATGGGTCGGGCTCACCGTGGTCAGTGCATCGGCCGCGGCAATACCGGCACGCAGAAAATTCACGGACGCCACTTCCGACTTGCCCGTCGTCAGCAGGGGAGCGGGGTCTGCCAGGCCCAGCTTGTCAGCCAATGCCGCAGGGAACACGCCCTGATAGCCGATGTTGTGAATCGTCAGCACCGAGTTCGCATCACGGAACAGCGGCTCATGCAGTTGATGTGCGTTCAGCAACAGCGGTGCCAGCGAGGCGTGCCAGTCATGACAGTGAACGATGTGCGGCGCCCAGCCGAGCAGCTGACAGAGCTTCAATGCCGCATGGGACAGCAGGGCGAAGCGCAGTGCTTCCGCATCGCCGCCACCATAAATCGTGCTGCCGGAAAAAAAGGCGGGTGCATCGACCTGGTAGATTGTTGGCCCGGTATCCGTACTGCCGCAAAGCAGGTCAAAGGGCGGGTGCGTGCCATCGAGTGCGACCGGTGATGATCCGCTGCCGGCATGGGTGCCGAGCTTCAGGGCCGCTTCCGTGTCTGCGGTCCGCTCGAGGCCCCGGTATCGCGGCATGACCACACGCACATCGTGTCCGCATGCCGCCAGCTGGGCGGAGAGACCTGCCACCATGTCGGCGAGCCCCCCGGTCTTGGCCAGCGGGGCATACTCGGCGGTGATCATCAGGATGCGCAGGGATGTCATACGCCGGGATCATCGCCGATCAGGACCGCAAAAAAAACCGGCCCCGCTGATGCGGGGCCGGCATGGAGCAGGCATCGTCGTGGCCGGAAACCTCAGTCGAAGCTGTACAAACCCATGAGCTGCAGCACGAAGGACGAGTCCGAGTCATCGAAATCGTAGTAGGTGAAATCGGCGCGCAGGCTGAACGGCGAATCGGTGCGCAGGTTGACGCCAAAACCCCCTGCGATGTCGGTGCCGTCATCGTCCCAGGCAATGCGGGGATTCTGGGCACCGAGAGGCGGGCCGGAGGCGTACAGCTCGCTGCGCTCGTAGCCCTCGTAGTCCGCATCCCAGCGGATGACACCTCCCTTAAGGTACAGGTCAAGGCTGTCATTGAGCGGCAGGCTGCCGATCAGGAAGAGCTGGAATCCATCCCGCTTGAGTTCGCTGGTCCACTGCCGGCTCGAGCAGCCAAAGAACGGCGGCCCCTGGCAGCTGTCCGGAAGGCCGAGGTCGTCCGTTGCCTGACCAAAATCGATGTAGCCGACTTCCAGGCCGATGTTCTGGTTGAACATCCAGCCAGCGACGAAGTTGTAGCTGACGTCGGAACCGGCAAAGTCCGGATTGCTGCCAACGCCGACCGGCGGCGGTTGCGTGTCCTGGTAGCAACCCGAGGTCGTTGACGGACACTCATTCGGGGGCGTGCCCGGCACGAGACCGATATCCGCAAGTGATGACTCCGTGCGGGTGCCGCCGATTCCAATGCCTACGTAGGGGCCCGCTGCGGCAATCGACGGTGCGCACAGCATCACCGCGATGGTGGTAACCAGAATCCTGCTCATGGCCTGCTCCCGAAATTCAGTTGCGAAATGTTGTTGCGTCTTGCTCAGAACAGATAATCGCGCCCAAGCAGGCTGGCGAAATTGAACCGGACGCTGAGCTCGATACCCGTGTCATCATCGAAAACGACACCGCGTACCCGGAGGGTGAGGCGATCGTTGACCAGGTAGCCGAGGCCGATGATGGCATCGCGGTTGTCGATGTCGGAATCGCTCAGGTCGGTGTAGCGGTAGCCGGCTTCAAGCTCGATGTTTTCTGAAAGCGAACTCCGGATCAGGCCTTCGACCTCGTAGCCATCGTCGCTGACGCTCGTCTTGGCGCAGCTGTCGGTGTCAGACACCACGTCCATTTCCGAATCGACATAGCCGACATTGGCTACCAAGTGGGTCGTTGGTGTCAGTCGGTAGTGGGCACCGAGGCCGGCGACATATGACTGGGAATCGCGGTCGCCACAACCGTCGGCAGAGCCGCTGTAGTCCCCATCGAAATACTCGCCAAACAGATGCAGCCCGACCGGCCCGAACTCGGCCAGGCCCAGCGAGGCATTCAGCTTGATGCCCTCGTGCTGGCCGCTGTCCATGCGCACCGCGTTGTTGGTATCAATCCACTGATAGCCCGCATCGAAATAGTTGTATTGCGGCCCCTCCGCTGAAGCTGCAGGCAACCAGCCGCCAGCAACCAGCGGCAGAGCAGCAACCGTCAGCAACCGGACCTGCCTGGCATTCATAGCTAATCTCCTCGGATTGATCAACGCGGACGGCGGAAAACGCGGCGACTATAGCGAATCGGTTTCGGACTGGCTATAGCGGTCTGGTGCAGCGACCGGGCAACGGTTTGCTCCGACAATCCGGACGGGGCGACCGAGTGACGGTTTGCGCCTGCAGACAACTCTGGCGACCGGATAAGGGTTTGTTATCATGCGGCCCTTGCCTACCAGGGGAATCCAAATGTCCACGACCAAGAATGCCAATAGTCTGGTTGCATCCGCATGGATCGCAGTTGCCATTGGATCGTCGGCGCCCATAGCGGCACTGGCACAGATCGAAGAGGTCGTGGTCACGACCCGCAAACGCGAAGAAAACCTGCAGGACATCCCGCTCGCTGTTTCCGCCATCACGGCCGAGCAGATCCAGCGCCAGGGCATCAGCAGCCTGAGTGACGTGGTCGAGAACCAGCCCAGCGTGCAGTTCGACCAGTCCTTCGGGCCGGCAGACAATCGCATCACGGTGCGCGGACTCTCCAATACACGTGGTCGCTCCAATGTTGCATTCCTGATCGACGGCATCGACGTCACGACCGAGAACCTGATCTCTGCCGGTTCGGGCCTGCTGGCCAACCGCCGCTTGCTGAGCGACGTGGAGCGGATCGAGGTGGTCAAGGGCCCGCAGAGCGCATTGTTCGGTCGCTCGGCATTCGCCGGTGCGATTTCCTATATCACCAAGGAACCCGGTGACGAGTTCGAGGGGCGGTTCAATCTGGATGTCGGTGATTATGGTCGCAGGACCATCGATGGCGGCATCAGCCTGCCGCTCACCGACACGATCAGCCTTGCGGTCTCTGGTGTGCAGTTCAATGAAGACGGCTATTACAAGAACAGCCAGTCCGGAACGGATGTCGGTGGTTCGGACGGTACGGGCGGTGCGCTGACCCTGATGTGGCGACCGACGGACGCGGTGAAGGTCAAGGGCCGGCTGGAAACCAGCAAGGAACATTACGACCCGCGCGCAGTGGTCAACCTGGAGGGCGACACGCCGTTCTACCTTGATGATCCGCGCGCCCAGGAGATCGTGAAACCGATCGTCACCGCCGATGTCTATGGGCAGCCTGGCTGGCAGAAATCATCCAGTGGCGGTACCAACCTGTTCAACTTTGGCACCTACTGCCCGAAGTTCGGTTTTGATCCCCTCAATATCGCGCCAGGTGCACCGGGATTCTGTCTGCCCAGAAACATGGGCAGCGCCAATGGTCACGTGGTGTCACTCAGCGAAGACCCGACCACGGGTGGCGAGTTTCCCGGTACGGATACCAGAACCTTCCGTGCCAGCCTGCTGGCGAGCATCGACCTGGGCTATGGACTGGTTTCCTCGTATACCGGCTGGACCGATTTCAATTCCAGCGACGTCTATGACCAGGACTATCAGGCCAGTTCGGCGCTGGACTTCAACGGCAACGGACAGATTCCCTATACCTACGATGCCAACGGCAACGTAATCGGCGGTCGGCGCGATACGCTGATGGGGCAGCAGGGCTCCAACCAGTCAACCGACACCAAGCAGTTCAGCCAGGAGTTCC
The DNA here is from genome assembly GCA_023383735.1 of Gammaproteobacteria bacterium. GTDB lineage: Bacteria > Pseudomonadota > Gammaproteobacteria > Steroidobacterales > SHZI01. Next base: position 8,434 of record JAHDYN010000009.1, read on the forward strand.
GCTACGAGACGCAATGGGATGGTCCCTGGAAGCTGACTGGTGGCGTGCTGTATTGGCAGGATCACCGCCAGCTTGATGATCGCAACTTCATCGTCTCCTGCTCGCCGTTTTCGCGCGACCAGTCCACGACTTCGCCGCTGCTGGATGGTGACGGCAACCCGGTTCTGGACGCCAATGGCAATCCCGTCTCTGATCCGACCACCGGCAGTCTGGCGCAAGTCGCAGGGCTTTGCGATGGCGATCCCGCTTATGCGGCGACCCTGAGCTCCTGGCAGGATCTTTATCGTCAGATCGGTGTGTATGACCCGGTCAACTTCCCCAATGCGACCCCGGGGGCGACCGCGTCGACCTGGGATGCGACCACCCGGCACTGGTCTTTTTATGCGCGCGTCGACTGGGCGCTCACCGACGAACTGAACCTGAGTCTCGAGGATCGCTGGGTCAACGAGGAATCCAGCATGACCAAGCCGAGCGGATCGAGCTGCTCTGAACTCGCCTTTGTGCCGGGATCATACAATTCGTCGAACCCGGGTGCTGCCACCCGGTCTGCGTGGTTGCAGCAGACCCGTACCCTGTGTGACAACGAACGTGTGATGTTCGGTTATGTGAGCAACGATGTTCTCACCCCGCCAAACGTCCTGCCGGTCGAGCTGACCTGGCGATATATCGAGGGTTCGACGAGTTCCAGCTACAACACGCCGAAGCTGACCCTGGACTGGAGCCCGATCGATGGCACCAAGCTGTTCTTCTCGTATGCCTATGCGCAGAAGCCCGGTGGCATCAATGCGCTGATCGGTGGCGGCGGTAGTGCACCGCCGACCCTGGAGAACGAGCGTTTCGAGCCGGAAAAGCTGAAAGCCTACGAACTCGGTCTCAAGACCCAGTTTGAAGCGGCCGGTTTCTGGCAGTTCAATTCGTCACTGTTCTTCCAGGACTATACGGCGAAGCAGGTCAGCATCCAGGTGCTGGATGCTGCCGGTATCGCCAATCCGCGGGTCGTCAATGCTTCCGGAGCCGAGGTCTGGGGCCTGGAGTTCGAGGCGATCTGGCAGCCGGAGTTCATGGAAGGCCTGCTGTTCAGCCTGAGCGGTACGCTCCTCGATGCCAGTTACACGGACTGGACCGACGATACCCGCAACCTGGTTCGGGCTGCCTCCTTTGGCTCGTGCCCGCTGGTCTACAAGTACACCGGCCGCGACGGCGTGGAGCAGGTGGAAGAGGATCCGGCTGATATCACGATCGAGGATACCAACCGGAACCAGGATGGCTCCTACGCCAACGACGGCATCGATGCCAATGATCCGCAGCCGACGGCCTTCTGCCGGCTGGACTACGCGGGCAACGAGCTGGAGCGTACGCCCAAGCAGGCCTATGCAGCCTCGATGCAGATCCAGCGGCCGTTCCTCGATACGCCCTTCGAGTACCTCTTCGAGCTCAGCGGCAACTGGCAGGACAAGCGCTGGGCGGAGCCGGAGAACCTGGTCGAGCTGGACTCCTATGCCTTGCTCAATATGCGTCTGGGCCTGGTTTCGGACCGGTGGGAAGTCATTGCCTATGTCGATAACGTCCTCGACGACGATACCTTCAAGACCGGCGGCAGCGGCCCCGACTTCGGTGAGCAGGTAACCGACCTTGGCTTTACCGCCGGCCTCGGTACCACGCACTACTTTGCCAACATGCCGGATCCGCGAGTTTTCGGTATTCGCGCCGGCTATCGCTTTGGTGCGGGCCGCTAGGGTCCGGTACCAAAGAAAGCCGTACCCGACACGCCCCGGAAGCTGCATGGCTTCCGGGGCGTTTTTTTCAGCCCGCGAGTTTCGTGGTGCCGATGAAGCCGACCAGAATGATAAGCAGGTAAGTGGCCCAGATGATGATCGTGGAGCGGTTCATGGTCTGGCTGATGATGGACTCGACCTCCGGTCCCGAACCCTCGACAGCCAGGCGGCCAAAAGCGGCACCCAGCGGATCGAAAGCCACGATCATCCAGACGACAAACAGGTTGATGACGCCATAGAGCGCAACCTTGATCTGCAGCCAGCCGGCATCGGCTACGAGGGGTCCGTGGCCAGCCCATGAAGACAGCGCCAGCGCGATGAGGCCGCCACCCACCAGCAGCGTCAGTACATTGGTGATGCGTCCGAGGCGGTGGCCAAAGGGCTTGTCGTAGAACCAGGCGCCGCTCATGCTGATTGCCCACCAGGCCAGACTGAAGATCCAGACAGCTGCCATGGCGCCAGCCGATATCGGCAAGAGCCCCATGTCCCGCGACAGCATCACACCGAAGGGCAGGGCGGCCTTCCACATCGTTCGGGGCAGCAGCTCGATGCGCAGGGCCATGTGCAACAGGGTCACGCGGGTGGCAAAGGACAGTTTCGGGTCCGTGCAGCGCCGTGCGGCGAGAAAGACACCCATGTCCGTTCCCACCCAGAAGACGAACATGAGGATGTGCGCGTACTTCCAGATGATGTAGCTCGACATGCATTGCTCCCGGAGGTGACTGGCCATGACTCTAACCCACAGTCCGCACCGGAGTGGCCGTGCATCGGTTCCTGCTGACCGCATGGTGGCGCCTTGCCGGACTTCGATGGCTGACGCGGCTATGGAGGGCATCAGATCCTTGTTACCCTGCGATCACAGTTCCATGCCGGATGAACCGGGGAGTTCAGCATGCCAGTGACGGGTGCCATAGACATCGTCTGCAACCTCTTTACACCGCGCGAGGTGGCGAACGGGCAGACCGGTCTCGACGATGCATTCAAGGCCCAGGTACGCATGCCGGAAGAGATCCGCGGCGGCGTCAGTATCGAGAACTACCTGCAGCGCATGGACCGGGCAGGCATCGAGCGTTCCCTGCTGATTGCTGTCCGGGCGGGCGACATCAACGTGAAGGGCGGCTTCGAGCTGCCCTATGAACGGGTACATGAGGTATGCCAGGAGCATCCGCAGCGTTTCTCCGGGCTGGCCGGCATCGATCCGTTCCGCGGCATGCAGGGACTGCGGGATCTCGAGCAGGCGGTGCGCGAATACGGATTCGTGGGCGCGCATCTTTACCCGCACTGGTGTGGCCTGGCACCCGACCATGCCAGGTACTACCCGTATTACGCCAAGTGCTGTGAGCTGGACATACCGATCATGATGCAGGTTGGCCACAACCTGGTGTATTCGCGTGAACGCCGGTTGCCCTCTGTCGGCCGGCCCATCTGCCTTGACCAGGTGGCGATCGATTTCCCGGAGTTGCGCCTGATCGGCATTCATATCGGCATCCCGTGGACGGACGAGATGATCTCGATGTGCTGGAAGCACGAGAATGTCTATACCGCGGGGGATGCCTATGCGCCGAAGTACTGGCCGCCGGCTTTCGTCCATTACGCCAATACCTTCGGGCGGGAAAAAGTGCTGTTCGGCACGGACTGGCCGGTGATAGATCCGGAACGCGCGGTGCGCGAAGTCGATGAGCTGGGCCTCCGCGAGGAGTCCCGGCGCCTGCTGATGCGCGAGAACGCATTGCGTGTCTTCAAGCTGCCGGGCGGGGCGGTCTGACCATGTCGGCGCCTGCCGGCGGTTTGCCGTTTTCCTTCCAGCATCTCTCGCTTGCAGCCGGGGTGCGCGCGGCCATGCACCGCAACCCGGACAAGATCGCCTTTCGGCATGGCGACCGGACGCGAAGCTACGCGGCGCTGATGTCACGCATCGACCGGGTCAGCAGCGCACTCAGTGCCGGGCTCGGACTGAAGCCGGGGCAGCACGGCGCGATCATCGCCAGGAATTCCATCGAGTACATGGAAATCGTGATCGGTGCTTCGCAGGCCGGCGTTGCGCTGGCCACCGTGAATCCGCGCCTTTCGGTCCGCGAGATGGTGAGCATCTGTGATGATGCCGGCGCAGCCGTGATCTTTGCCGATCCGGATGTCATGGCAATGCTGCGCGACCTGAAGTTTGCATCAGCACCCACGCTCATGGAGATCGGCCCGGATTTCGAGGCATGGCTGGCTGAAGCGAGGCCGCCGGTCGATCTGCCGCCCGTCCATGAATGGGATGTATTCACCATTCCCTATACCTCGGGCACCACCGGCAAACCCAAGGGAGTGCTCGTTCCGCACCGCTCGCGGATACTCACCCTGTTTGCCATGGCCGTCGAGTACGGCTGTTACGGGCCGGATGACCGCTTTCTGGCCATTGCGCCCATGTGCCATGGTGCCGGCATGGTGTTTTCGCTGGCGCCGGTCTTTTTCGGCGGCTATGCCGAGATCATGGACAAGTTCGAACCCGAGGCCGTGCTTGAGAGCCTGGCCAGTGAATCGATCAGCGGCTTCTTCGGCGTGCCGACCCACTTCCATGCGCTGCTTGAGGCGGGCCGTGGTCTGGAAACCGCGAGTCGCAAAGGCCGCCTGCGCACGGTGATCTCCAATGCGGCGGCGATGCCGCAGGCGATGAAGGAACGACTGGTGGCGCAACTCGGCCCGGGTCTGCTGCACGATACCTACGGATCGACCGAGGCCGGCATCGTGTCCAATCTGCGGCCCGCAGACCAGCTGCGCAAGCAGCAGTGCGTCGGGCAGCCTTTTCCCTGCACCCTGATCGAGATCCGTCGGCCGGATGGCAGCATCTGCGCTGCCGATGAGGTCGGCGAGTTGTACTCACGCAGTCCCTATCTCTTCAATGGGTACTGGAGGCGGCCGGAAGAAACAGCCGGGACTTACCGCGATGGCTGGGTGACCGTCGGCGACCTGGCGAGAAAGGATGCCGAAGGGCACTTGTATATCGTCGACCGTCTCAAGGACATGGTGATTTCCGGTGGGGTCAATATCTATCCGCGTGAAGTGGAGGAGCTGATCTTCCGCAATCCGGAGGTTGCCGATGTCGCGTTGATCGGTGTGCCCGATGAGCGCTGGGGCGAAGTCCTGAAGGCCTTTGTGGTCAGGCGTGCCGGTTCCGGGCTGGACGAGGCGGCTCTGGGCGCGTTTCTGGAAGGCAAGATAGCCCGCATGAAAGTGCCTAAGTACGTGGAATTCATCGAGCAGATTCCGCGCAACGCAAGCGGCAAGGTCCTGAAGACCGCGTTGCGCGACCGGAGCTGAACGACGATGTCGGCGCACAAGCCCGCTCCGGCCGTCGTGGAGTTCTACTTTGACTGTGCCTGCCCGTGGAGCTACCTGGCGCTCGGGCGGCTGCAGGAAGCGGCGATCCGCACCGGTGCGCAAATCATCTACCGGCCAGTCCTGCTTGCCGAGATCAGCGCCAGCCACACGGCGCAGGCACCAGTCGCGCATGATGAGCTGGCGGCAGCCAGACAGCGCTACCGGGGCAAGGACCTGCAGGACTGGGCGCGCTTTTGTGGCGTGATCCTGCGTGACCCCGGCCCCACGGACAGCAGCTGGGCGCAGCGCGGAGCGATCGTGGCGCAGCGGGCAGGATGCGTTCCTGCCTACCTTGGCGCGATCTATCGGGGCAGGTTTGCCGGACAGCAGGACATCAGCCAGCTGGCCGAAGTCACGGCGCTGGCCGGCGCTGCGGGCATGGATGCAGAGGCATTCGATGCTGCCGTTCGCGCACCGGATACGCTTGTTGCCGTGCGTGAGAATGCCGCACGCCTGCTTCATCATGGCGGCTTTGGTACGCCGACCATGCTGGTGGGTACCGATCTCTATTTCGGCAACGATCGCATGCCGCTGGTGGAGATTGCGCTGGCCCGTGCCGGCGGCATGCGTCTCGTGATGCCTGGCGAGCATGGAAGCTGAGGCGAGGATACTGCCGGAGCGCGAAATGACGGTTACACAGCACACTGCAGCGAAGAGCACCCGCCGAGGATTCCTCGCCGGGTCGGGCGCCCTCACGGTCGCCCTCAGCCTGCGCTACGCGCCTGCTGCCGCAGCAATGAAGGAACAGGCGCCCTACGGGGCCTGGGAAGACCTGCAGCGCAGGAAGTGGACCTGGGATCGTGTCACGCACGGTACGCATGGGACCAACTGCACCGGTACCTGCGCATTCAATATCTACGTCAAGAACGGCATCGTCTGGCGCGAGGAGCAGCAGGGCGAGTACGGGCGCTCCGAGGATGCCCCTGACTACGGGCCACGGGGCTGCCAGAAGGGCCTGCGCCACGCCAAGTACATGTACGGCAAGCAGCGCGTGCTCTACCCGATGAAGCGGGTCGGCGAGCGCGGCGCGGGCAAGTGGCAGCGGCTCAGCTGGGACCAGGCGATGGCCGAGATCGCCGACCGGTTTATCGACCATTCGGTCGCTTCCGGTCCCCGCTCGATCAGCTTCGATCTCGGCACGCAGATGGTGTTGAAGCGTGCCTCATTCGCCGCGCTGGGCCGTTTTGCCACCATCAGCGGCATCGAATTGCCCGAGGCCTTTGCCGGTGTTGGCGATTTGCCCACCGGTGTGCAGATGACGGTTGGCGAGCCCTTGCTCGGCGACACCATGGCCGCCGTCTACAAATCCAGATGCTGCCTGGTCTGGTTTTGCAACCCGGCGGTGACCCGCATCCCGGATGCGCACTTTTTCTGGGAGGCGAGGTACAACGGAACCGAGGTGATCGCCATCTCGCCGGAATTCACCCCGAGCGCGATGCATGCCAACAAGTGGCTGAACCCGAAGCCGGGGACGGATATCGCGCTGGCCATGGGCATGGTGCAGGTGCTGCTGGCAGAGAACCTCATCGATCGCGGCTATATCCGCGAGCAGACCGACCTGCCGTTTCTCGTCCGCAAGGACAACGGGCGGTTTCTGCGTGAAAGCGATTTCATCGACAAACCGGCAGCGCGGGACAACCTGTTCTATATCTGGGACGAGCAAACCCGGCAGCCGGTTGCCGCACCGGCGACCGGCAATCCGCCACCGCCGCCAGGTTCGCCCGTGCCGGTCATACCGGCCGGCAGTCTTGAGCTCGGTGCGCTGAAGCCTGCACTCGAGGGAAGCTGGACGGTGCAGACCCGCGAGGGCCCGGTCCGCGTCACGACGGTCTTTGAACTGGTGAAGCAGCGTGCTGCCGCCTATACGCCGGAACAGGCGGCAAAGGTCTGCGGTGTACACGCCGACAATATCCGCCAGGTTGCGCGGATATTCGGCAAGGCCAAGCCGGCGATGATTTTCACCGGTTACCGCATGTGCAAATGGCTGCAGGGCGATCTGCTGCAGCGTGCCTTCATGTTGCTCCTGTCACTGACCGGCAACCTGGGCAAGGCGGGCGGCGGCTTCCAGCTGGAAAATCTGGGAAGCACCGACAGCCAGATTGCTTTCATGCTGGCCGGCCTGCCGCCGACACTGAACGTTGCCACGCTGGCACGCTGGGACTATGTCCA
>JAHDYN010000426.1 GCA_023383735.1 Gammaproteobacteria bacterium
TGTTGTTGCCGTTTGCGCGGGTGGCCACTGGTTTTGCCATTCATCCTGCGTGTCGAGGTAGAGCAGCCGGAATTCGTTGACGCCGCTCAGCAGTTCCTCGCTGCGTGGTTCCTGCCCCAGCACATGATCGACCACCGGCCAGTATTCGCGGATGAGCTTGTCGTCATCCAGCCGGTACTGCACACGCTGCAGGGTGCCGCGGTGGGGCAGGCCGGCGGGATTGGGCCAGCTGCCACGGGTCAGTCGCAGCTCGACGCCGAACAGGCGGCCATCTGCCAGCAGGGGTGCCTCGCCGGCCGTGCCGAGCTCGTCGCGGGCAAAGCGCGGGGCGAGGCTGTTGAAGTCACCGCTCATCAGGCGCAGCGCGCGCTGAAGTTTGCCGAGGCGGTCCATCTGCTCGCGGGCGATGGTGGTCTGATCGACGACTGCATTGAGTCCGCCGAGAGCCATCGCGCCGATCACTGCGAAGATACCCATCGCGACCAGCAACTCCAGCAGCGTAAAACCGGCGACCCTTGCCCGGTTGCCGGGCATCGATCTCCGGCGGGTGGCGTTTGCAGGCTGCCTGTTCAGCGGTCCGGCTCCATCGGTGCCCAGTCCGCGCGCTGGTTGCCCGGCACCACGCTCTTGCCGGTGGCCCGGCCCAGAAAACCGGAAATGGAGGTGACCACCTGGTCGGGATTGTCGGCAAAGGCCACGGAGACAACGATCTGCCGCAGGTCTTCAAAATCGGTGTTCTCGACCTTGACCGTATAGCGCCACTTCGCCCGTCCCATCTCCGTTTCGCCGGAGCTGCTGCCGACGGCGGGGAACTCGCCGAGCAGCCGTTGTGCGGTGAGCTGGTTGAGGGCAACCCAGTCGGCAAAAGTCTTGTCACGCAGGCGACTCGCCGTGGTCAGTGTCTGATTGACCTGCCCGAAGGCGGCCAGCAGGCCCAGCGCAACGATCACCAGGGCGACCAGCACTTCGATCAGCGTGAAGCCGGACCGACGCAGCCGTTCAGAGCTCATCACGGCGGACCTCCGTCGTCCCGTCGGTCGCGACATCGAGCGTGTAGCCGCGCCGCTCGACGCGATCACGGATGCGCACGACAAAGGCATCGCTGATGTCCCCGGAGGAAAAGATGAAGATCTGCGGTTTGTAGTTCTTCTCCACCTCCTTCGCGCTGTTATCGAGGACCACGCTGCGTCCTTCGATCTCCAGTTCGAACTCGAAGCTCTTGTGGAGCTTGCGCGGGGCAAAGACCTCGTCCTGGATCTGCATCCAGCTGTCATCGGTGGGATCCGCGATCTGTCCGCGTGACCAGACGGAGAACTCGTAACGCTGGGGGTAAAAACGCAGGCCGAGTTCGTGCGCCTGCACCGTTGCATCTTCCTGTGCGAGGCGGACCAGCGTTTCGAGGCGTTCGGTTTCCTGGCGCAGCTCGCGGTCCACACCGCCGGCCACACCCACGGCCAGCGTGAACATCGTGGCCATCACGCCGACGATGAACACCACCACCAGAACTTCGAGGAGGGTGAAGCCCTGCTGCTGCCGATCATTTGCCGGACAGAGCATGCGCCCGATCAGTCGATATCCCAGTTACCGATATCCGCATCGACACCATCGCCGCCCGGTCGACCGTCGCGGCCCAGCGTATAGATGTCGAAGGCGCCCTGTTTGCCGGGGTTCTCGTAGATGTACGGCCGGTCCCAAGGGTCCTGCGGCAGGCGGTCGAGATAACCGCCCTCGGGCCACTTCTGGCTGGCGTCCTGCGGCGGGGTGACCAGTGCGTCCAGGCCTTCCTGGCTGGTCGGATAGCGGAAAGTGTCAAGGCGATAGAGCTTCAGTGCGCTCTCGATGGCGCGGATATCCTGTTGGACCTTGGCGCCCTGTGCATCATCGATACGGCTGATCACATTGGGTGCGATCAGCGCGGCAAGAATGCCGAGGATCACCACCACCACCATGATTTCGATCAGTGTAAAGCCGCGCGCTG
>JAHDYN010000427.1 GCA_023383735.1 Gammaproteobacteria bacterium
CCATCGCCCTGTGGGGGCTGGCCTTCAAGCCCAATACGGATGACATGCGGGAGGCCGCCAGCCTGGTGCTGATGCAGGCGCTGTGGGCAGCCGGCGCGACGGTGCGTGCCTATGACCCGCAGGCGATGACCGAGACGCGTCGCATCTGCGGTGAACGGCCTGATCTCGTGTTCTGCGGTTCTGCCGACGAAGCCCTGAATGGCGCTGATGCGCTGGCTGTGGTGACGGAGTGGCAGGAATTCCGCAGCCCCGACTTCGAGCGCATCCGCACCACACTCTCCAGGCCGGTGATCTTCGACGGCCGCAACATCTATGATCCGCGCCAGCTCGACAGGCTTGGCTTTGCCTACTACGGGATCGGCAGGGGAAAACCGCTGCCGGTCTAGTCTGGCGCGGTGGCCGGATCAGCCGGGATAGGAATAGGGGTAATAGGAGCCGAGTTCGCCGTGGGCGTGCGCCTTGTTGAGCACCAGGCCAACCGGTTTTTTCGTGTCGAGTATTTCCAGTGAGCGCGTGACGCTGCTCTTGGGTGTCACGCCCGCTTCAACGACCAGCAGGAATTGACCGGCCAGCACGGTGACCGCCGGGGCCTCGTTGGTGATCAGCAGCGGCGGCGCATCGAGGATGATGATCCCGTCAGGGTCACGCTCCGCAAGTTGATGGAATATCTCCTGGCAGCGGTGACTGTTCAGCAGTTCGAGTGAATCCGGAGCGGTCTTGCCAGCCGGCAGTATCCAGAGTCCCGGCGTATCCGTCTGGCACACGACCTGTTCCAGCGTGAGTGCGGTGTCGCTGATCAGGTCGTAAAGGCCCGGACGGCCGATCAGGCCAATCTGGCGGGTGAGCGTGGGATTGGCATTGTCGGTGTCGATCAGCAGCACGTTGCGGTCTTTTTCCAGCGCCAGCGCATAGGCGAGATTGCTGGATATGAAGGTCTTGCCGGCACCCTGCAGGGGGCTGGTGACCATGATCGTCTGTGTACCCGGCGTGGCCAGCGGCCCGAAGGCGCACTGCAGTAATGGGCGCTTGAGCCGGCGAAACTGTTCGTAAACCTTCGGGTCGGTCACCTCGGTGACCAGACTGCCGCCGGTATCGAGGCGGGGAAAAACGACGATCTGCTCAGGCGAATCGTGTGTAGGTCGTGGCAGGGGCGTGACGCGGCCCGAACCGCGTGCCGGGCGGGCGGGTTGTTCCTCGCTGCCGGTGGTTGCGGCGCTGGCCGCCTTGGCACGGGCCGCCTGGATGGCGCGTTCGATGATGGTCATGCGATGAAGAACCTGTTGATCAGCAGTACCGCGATATAACCCAGAAACAGCGCACCCGCCGCGATGTGGAAGCGCCAGTGCCGCTGCAGGTCCGCAGTATGGCCAACGATGCTGACCATGCCGTAGACGGGTACGCCGGCGGCCTCATTGAGGGGCGTCGTGGAATAGAAAGTCGGATCGCGCTGGCCGAGCAGGAAGGTCACCAGCAGGCCACTGCCGAGTGCCGCCAGCAGCACCAGGGTGTTCAGGCGAAAGCGGTCCGGGCTGCTCGGCGCCAGCGGGGTGCGGGGTGGATCCAGGACCTTGAAGGAGACATCCTTCTTGTCGGCCTGGACCTCCTGGTTCATGCGTGCCGACTCCAGGCGCTGCAACAGGGTTTCGTACTCGGTTTTGACCACGGTGTAATCGCGGTTCAATCGCACCAGCTGGGCCTCGACCTCCGGAATCGTGTTGGCCATGCCGCGCAGATAGGCAACTTCGGCATTCTTCTGCTGCAGTTGTGTGCGCAGGGCCGCGAGGTCGGCGTCCGTTGTACTCAGGGCGATCTTGATGCGCTGGGAGACCGGATCGACGCTGCGCCGGGACATGTCCACACCGCCGGCTGCGCGCGCGCGCAACTCTTCCTCGCGGATCTTGTAGAGGTCGTCCAGCGTCTGCCGCGCCCGCAGCACGTCCGGGTGCTTGTCTGTAAAGCGGAGCTGGAGCTGGGCGA
>JAHDYN010000428.1 GCA_023383735.1 Gammaproteobacteria bacterium
ATGCACTCATCGGGGTCGATGACGAGCATGTTCGGACCTTCATGGAAGCAGTCGACGGGGCAAACTTCGACGCAGTCCATGTACTTGCACTTGATGCAGTTCTCGGTGACGACGAAAGTCATGGTGTCTGGGCTCCTTCAAGGGCCGCTACTTTAGAGACTTTGGACGCAGATAACTAGCCGCGGATGCTCCGCGGTGCGGTGGCCAGGTGTACCTGCAGGTTGCCGGTGCGGCGATTTTCCAGGTATTGCTCCAGGGCGATCCGGATGCTGGGGAATGCCAGTTCGCTCCAGGGGATGTCTTCCGGCCGGAAAAGGCGCGTTTCAATGGTTTCGGCACCTGCGCCGAATTCGGGTCGGGGCAGCGTTCCGGTGAAGAACACATGCACCTGGCCGGCGTGGATGACGTCCACGGCGGCAAACAGCGGGCCGATCTCCACCCTCGCCAGCGCCTCTTCCCAGGTTTCACGCAACGCAGCTTGGGCGAGTGATTCGCCCATTTCCATGAATCCGGCCGGAACGGTCCAGAATCCGGAGCGTGGCTCGATGGCGCGCCGGCACAGCAGGATCTGTCCCTGGTATTCGGGCACGCAGCCGGCCACGATCTTCGGGTTCTGGTAATGCACCGTGGCGCAGCTGGTGCAGACGGCGCGCGGCCGGTTGTCGCCGTCCGGAATGGTCTGGGTCACAGGTTGGCCACAGGCGCTGCAATACTGCATGGCTTCAATATCTGCCGGGTTGTCGGGTCGGGGAAGTGCCATTGTACGGGCCGGCGCCCCGTGTGCCGGTACAGGCATCGGGGGCGGCGGCAATGCCGCGCTTCAGGCCTGTGCCTTCAGCCATTCGGCAAAATCCGCCGGCACGTTGTCTTCCAGCAGTCCCTGGATGGTCTTCAGCAGGGCCTTCTGTTCGGCAGGCCCCAGCGATCTGGAGTTCCGGGCCAGCTTGCGCACCATGGTCAGGGGAGCCTGCGGTGCTTCGGCATAGGCCCTGAGCTTCCATTGGCCATCGCATCGCCGGAACACCGCGACGACACGATCGAAGCTCGACAGCGGCTGCATGCCCTTGACGGCGATGTCAAAGCGCAGCCGGTAGGTTGCCAGCGCCAGATCCGGTGCGAGATGGCGTGCACGGATCTCGCTGTACTCGTTGCGAATGCCGTCCAGAGAGCCAGGGCGGTCGAAGTAGGCCCTGATCGCGGTCCAGCCGTACATCGGCGGATCGATTTCCTCGGCCATGTAGAACGCATCCGGCTCGCTGGTGTCCCACATTTCCAGCAGTTCGGCATAGGCCTGCCGGTTGTAGACCGCCGCGTAGCGTTCCAGGAAAGCGCCCAGCTCCTGCTCGAGTGCCGTTTTCGACGCCGCTGTCACGGCAGGTCGGTTCGGCCCATCAGGTAGCGGTCGACTTCGCGGGCCGCACCGCGACCCTCGTTGATGGCCCACACGATGAGGCTCTGTCCGCGCCGGCAATCGCCGGCGGCATAGACGCCCTTCACGCTGGTGGCGTACTTGCCATACTCCGCCTGTACGTTGCTGCGCGAATCGCACTGCAGGCCGAGTTCCTCCAGCAGCGGGGCCTCGGGCCCGGTGAAGCCCATCGCGAGCAGGACGAGCTGTGCCGGATGCGTTTTCTCGCTGCCGGGCCGCTCCTGCGGGACGAGCCGGCCATTCACGCTTTCCCAGCTGATCTCTACCGTGACCACCGATTCGAGCTGGCCGTTGGCATCGCCGACAAACTTCTTGACGGTCGTCAGGTACGTGCGCGGATCATGCCCGAACCTGGCGATGGCCTCTTCCTGTGCGTAATCGATCCGGTGGATCTTCGGCCACTCCGGCCAGGGATTGTTCCCGGCGCGTTCGGCGGGCGACTTCGGCATGATCTCGAGCTGCAGCAGCGAGCGACAACCCTGGCGCAGGGCGGTGCCGATGCAGTCGGTGCCGGTATCGCCGCCGCCGATGACGACCACGTCCCTGG
>JAHDYN010000429.1 GCA_023383735.1 Gammaproteobacteria bacterium
GGGTGGACCAGGGCGGACTGGTGCAGGGCATCATCGTCGGGCCGAGCAGGATGCGTTGCTCGACCGCCCAGGGTGTGCCCTCGATGATGCCGGGCGGCCCCATCGGCGCACCGCGCCGCGGATCGAAATCCGTGGCCGGCGCCACGGCGTCACGCGGCAGCAGTTTCAGGTACAGGCCGATCTGCGACAGGTTGGTGACCAGCAGCCTGCTGGTCGGGTCAAAGGCGCCGCCGCCCCAGTTCATGCCGCCGGCCGAACCCGGAAACATGATCCAGCCCTTTGCGTCCGGTGGCGTGAAGATCTCGCCGTGCCGCGCGCTGGCGATCAGGTCCCGGCAGCGGTTCCGGTCCCAGAAGGTGAGTCCCCAGGCGTCATCGGGCGTGAGGCTGGTCTTCATCAGCGGCGGCGGTTTGACCGGGAAAGGCTGGGTCTTCGACAGCACCTCGCCGGGGATGCCGTCGGTGGGCACCGGTCGCTCCTCGACGGGAAACAGGGGTACGCCGGTGTCCCTGCTCAGCACGAACACCAGCGATTGCTTGGTGAGGACGACCACTGCCGGCACCAGGCGTCCGGCCTTCGGGATATCCACCAGCATGGGTTGCGCCGGCGTGTCCCAGTCCCACACATCGTGATGCACGGTCTGGAAATGCCAGACGACCTCGCCGGTACGGCCGCGCAGGGCGACCACGGAATTGGCATAGCGGTTGTCGCCCGGCCGCGTGCCACCGAACCAGTTTGGCGATGCGCTCGAGGTCGGCACGAAGACCAGGTCGCGCTGTGCATCGACCGACAGCAGGCTCCAGGCGTTGCCGCCGCCGGTGTTGGCGAGGCTTTCCGGCGTCCATGTTGCGGCCTGCAGATCCTCCGGATTGCGCGGCACCGGATCGAAACGCCAGAGAAAGGCCCCGCTGCGGGCATCGAAGGCCCGGATCTCGCCGCTCGGCGCGCGCGCCGCCAGGTTTTTCACGTTGTTGATGTGGCCGATCACGAGCACATCGTTGACCAGCACCGGCGGTGCCGAGAACTGCACACCCCAGGGATCCTCCGGCGGCAGTGCGCCGGCGGCGAACAGCGGATTGACGTCCACCTGTCCGTTGCTGCCGAAGCCGGCACAGGGCGTGCCGGTGAGCGCATCGACTGCCAGCAGCCGACGGTCGCTGGTACCGGAAAAAATCCGGTGCGTACAGGACGCGTCCGGACCGGCCTTGCTGTCGCGCCAGTAGCTGACGCCCAGGCACTTCAGGCGCGCGGGTGTCTTGCTGAATCGGATCTGCGGGTCAAAGCTCCATCGCTCCCTGCCGGTGGCGGGATCGAGCGCGACCAGCCGGTTGAATGGCGTGCACAGCACCAGCGCACCACCGGCTTCTGCCGGCAGCAGGATCGGCGTCGCATGAAAGCCGGCGTAGGGCCGCTGTTCCGGGAAGCGCTCGAGGTCGCCGTGCCGCCACGACCAGGCCTGCTCGAGGCGCCAGACGTTCTTCCTGTTGATCTGCCCGAGTGGCGAGTAACGGCTGCCGCCCGCATCGCCGCCGACATGCAGCCAGTCGCTGCCGGGCGGATCCTGTGCCCACGCGGTTGTCAGCAGCGCGGCGGCAAACACCAGACAGAGCTGCACCAGGTGCCGGGCCATGGATTGCCTGCCGGTCATGGGTATGCTGCGGTCCTGATCGCGATGATCGCTAGCCTAACAGCAAACAAATCTCCCGCCAGCCCTTGCTCCGCCTGCGCCAATCTCCGACCATGGCGCCCTGTACGACAATCCCGGTGATACCCCAGATGGCAAGCGACAACACGCGAAGCGCCGAATCAGGCATAGCGGTCTATGTGGACTTCGAGAACCTGGCGCTCGGTGTCCAGGACACCAAGGCCGGCCGTTTCGAGATCGAGATCGTGCTCAAGCGCATCCTGGAAAAAGGCCGCATCGTCGCGAAGCGCGCCTACAGTGACTGGAGCCGCTACCGGCAGTTCATGC
>JAHDYN010000430.1 GCA_023383735.1 Gammaproteobacteria bacterium
GGCAGTGAGTGCGTCGACGCTGGATGACGAGGCGCAGCCGGCAGCAACGACCATCGCAGCGGCGAGAACACCAGCCTGGAGAGCGGATTTCATTTTCATAGCATTAGTTCCTCAACAGCAAATTGAATGGATACACACCCGGAAAAGTCAGTCGCCGAGAGGCAGGATACCCGCCAACTGGCGGACTCTCGTGCGCGGCAATAATGAACGAAGCGGTATTGATTCGCAAACAAATCAGAAACAAGCAGTCGTATCCAAAGCTTGTCCGTGGCGGGTTTCCGGACTTTTGATACCGCGTGTACGTCCAGCGTATTTGCTCAGCTGCATGCTGACCCGGTGCCGGAACCGGGCAAGGTTTGGCCGCTGGGTTTGATCCGGATCCGGATGACCGGCCGGGCAGACCGGTTGATATTTGTGGTGGCAGGAACAGGGCTCTGTCAGCCGGCCATTGCCCGTTGCGAATCTCTGTATATAATCCCACTACTGTCTATATATACAGGTATTTTTATGCGTGAGCTTACCGCCCGCCAGTCAGAAATTCTCGATTTCATTCAGTCATTTGCAGCTGAAACGGGGATGCCGCCCACGCGCGCCGAGATTGCCCGCAAGCTGGGCTTCCGATCCGTCAATGCTGCGGAGGAGCATCTGCGCGCCCTGCAGCGCAAGGGGGTCATCAGCCTGATCCCGGGCGCTTCGCGCGGGATTCAATTACTGGATACAGACCATGAAGCCGGCTTGCCGCTGATCGGCCGGGTAGCCGCCGGTCAGCCGATGCTGGCCAGCGAACACATCGAGGCCCGTTACCGGCTGGATATGGCCTTGTTCAATCCGCGTCCGCACTACCTGCTGCGGGTGCATGGCATGAGCATGCGCGATGCCGGCATCCTGGATGGCGACCTGGTCGCCGTATGTCGTCAGCCCGAGGTGCGCAATGGCCAGATCGTGGTGGCGCGGATGGATGACGAAGTCACCGTCAAACGTTATCGCCAGACCGGCAAGACGGTATACCTGCTGCCACAGAACCCCGACTACGAGACGATCAAGGTCGACCTCGATGTTCAGCATCTGATCATCGAGGGCGTGGTTGTCGGCGTGATCCGCAACGGAATGTCGATGACACAGTGAAGTCACGTGCGCATCGATATTCCAGGCGTGGAACGCCGGAGCAGCTCTGCTGCCGATGGCCTGCGTGTCCCCAGCGGGTTCCCGGAACTCGATGCGATGCTCGGCGGGGGCTGGCCGGGCGGAGGGCTGATTGAACTGCTGGCCGATGCCGGCACTTCTGCTGAACTCGGCCTGCTCAGTCCGGCACTGGGTCGCCTGACACGCGGAGACGCCACGGCAGATCCGGCCTGGGTCATGCTGATTGCCCCGCCATGGATTCCGTATGCGCCAGGACTGTGCTGGCAGGGCCTCGCACTCTCCAGGGTTCTGGTGGCCGATGTGCAAAAAGGCGCGGACGTCCTGTGGGCGATGGAAGCGGCGCTCGGCTCGGGAGCCTGCGCCGGTGTCATTGCCTGGGCGGGTGCGGCCAGCCGGATCGCGCTGCAAAGACTGCACCTGCTGGCGGGCAAACGGCCAGTCTGGTCTGTGCTGGTCAGGGCGGCGCGCTTCCGCCATGAACGTTCGCCGGCCATGCTGCGCCTGCAGCTGCATGTGCAGCCGGGTGTGCAGGGCGCTGTGCGTGCAGAGATATTCAAGAACCGGCTGCATGCGCCAGGCACGGTTACGGTGATCCTGCCGTGAGCAGGCGGCAGCCACCGCTCTGGCTGTGTGCCTGGCTGCCGGAGGGTCCACTGGAGCCAGCCGTGCTGGAACGGCTGGCCAGCTGGGCTGCAACGTTCACGCCCGGCGTGAGCCTCGATGAAGACCGGGCACTGTTGCTGGAAATCAGCGGCAGCCTGCGATTGTTCGGTGGTCCGGAAAGGATGCAGACCCTGTTGCGGCAGG
>JAHDYN010000489.1 GCA_023383735.1 Gammaproteobacteria bacterium
GGTGATGGGCCCGAAGGGTGCGGTGGAGATCATCTTCCGCAAGGACATCGGCGATCCGGCTGCCATCGCTGCGCGCACCGAGGAGTACCGGCAGAAATTTGCCAACCCCTTCATCGCCGCCAGTCGCGGTTATATCGACGACGTGATCATGCCGCGCCGGACGCGGGCGCGGATCTGCCGCTCCCTGTCGATGTTGCGCGAAAAACGACTCGAAAACCCGTGGCGCAAGCACGGCAACATACCGCTCTGAACCAGTCAATCACGGTTTCCAGGTAAACATGTTCAAGAAGATCCTGATCGCAAACCGCGGCGAAATCGCCTGCCGCGTCATCCGCACTGCCCGCGCCATGGGCATCAAGACAGTTGCGGTGTATTCGGACGCCGATCGCAATGCGATGCACGTGCGCATGGCCGACGAAGCGGTGCATATCGGCCCGGCCCCGTCGGCACAGAGCTACCTGATGATCGACACGATCGTCGAGGCCTGTCGCAGTACCGGCGCCGAAGCGGTACATCCGGGTTACGGCTTCCTCTCCGAGAAAACCGCGTTTGCCGAAGCCCTGGCGAAGATCGGCGTGGCTTTCATCGGCCCGAAGCCGCACGCGATCACCGCGATGGGCGACAAGATCGAGTCGAAGAAGCTGGCCAAGAAAGCCGGCGTCAACACGATCCCCGGCTACACCGACGTGATCGATGGCCCGGAACACGCGGTAAAGATCGCGCGAGAGATCGGCTACCCGGTGATGCTCAAGGCCAGCGCCGGTGGCGGCGGCAAGGGCATGCGCGTGGTGCGCAACGACGAGGAATGCCGGGACGGTTTCCAGCGCGCGACCAACGAGGCGGTATCGAGCTTCGGTGACGGCCGGGTATTTGCCGAGAAATACATCGAAGAGCCTCGCCACATCGAAATCCAGGTACTGGCCGACGCACATGGCAACACGCTGTACCTGAATGAGCGCGAGTGTTCGATCCAGCGCCGCCACCAGAAGGTCATCGAGGAGGCACCCTCGCCTTTTCTGGACGAGAAGACCCGCAAGGCCATGGGTGAACAGGCTGTTGCGCTGGCGAAGGCCGTTGATTACGAGTCGGCCGGCACCGTGGAATTCATCGTCGACCGCGACCGCAACTTCTATTTCCTCGAGATGAACACCCGGCTGCAGGTCGAGCATCCGGTAACCGAGATCATCACCGGCCTCGATCTCGTGGAACTCATGATCCGGGTGGCGGCTGGCGAAAAGCTGCCGCTGAAGCAGAAGGACGTGAAGATCAAAGGCTGGGCAATCGAATCCCGCGTCTATGCCGAGGACCCCTTCCGCAACTTCCTGCCCTCCATCGGCCGTCTGGTCCGCTGCCAGCCGCCTGCCGAGAACGCACATGTGCGCGTCGATACCGGCATCGAGGAAGGCAGTGAAGTCTCGATGTACTACGACCCGATGATCGCCAAGCTCATCACCAGCGGCGAAACCCGCGAGCAGGCCATCGAACGCATGGGCGAAGCGCTCGATGCCTATTACATCCGCGGTGTCTCGCACAACATCAGCTTCCTGAATGCGCTGATTTCACACCCGCGCTTCCGCGAAGGCCGGCTCAGCACCAACCTGATTGCCGAGGAATATCCGGACGGATTCCATACCGCCGATGTGCCGCGCGCCGACCCGAAGCTGGCGATTCTTGTCGCCGCCACCATCCATCGCCGCCTGATGGGCCGTGCGGCCAGGCTGTCGGGACAATTGCCGAGCCACGAACGGCGTGTCGGCAGCGAGTTCGTGGTCTGCATCGGCAAGGAAGAACATCCGGTCACCGTGCTGCCGCTCGACGGCGGATGCGAGATCCGGCTGGGCAAGGAGACATTCCGCGTCCTCACCGCCTGGCGTTTCGGCGAGGCGCTGGTCCGTGTCGAGGTCAATGGCAAGCAGGCCTGCCTGCAACTCGACCGCATCGGTGTGCG
>JAHDYN010000431.1 GCA_023383735.1 Gammaproteobacteria bacterium
TGTGCTCGCCGTCAACATCGACCGGGACGATCAACCCGCCAGGGAAGCTGCAAGGCGCCCCGGCATCACTGTTTTGCACGATGCCGATCAATCGGTGATCCGCCAGTACGACCCTTCCGTGCTGCCCTTTGCCGTGCTGCTCGATCCGCACGGCACGATCCGTCACGTACACGCGGGATACCGCGCTGAAGATGCAAGGGCCTACGCCGACGAGCTGGCTGCCCTGATTTTGGAATGACTGCTGCTGACTGAAGCGGAGAAATGCGATGAACCGTCTGAACATGAACATCTGCCTGACTGCGATCCTGCTGGGTGGCGCGCTGGCGGCGCGAGCGGCGAGTCCCGGCGAGGCGGTTCCGGTCGCCATGCCGGTTGCCGCCGTGGCTGGCGTCGACACCGAGATGCAGGCGCTGAAGGACGAGGTGCTGGATCTCAACCGTGAGCTGTTCATGCTCGAGGAGGAACTGCTGTTCCCCGCCAATACCCAGGTTGCGGTGTTTGTCTCGATGGATGTCGGCGAGTTCTTTGCGCTGGACTCGGTGCAGCTGAAGATCGATGACAAGCCGATCAGCAGCTACCTGTATACCGAGCGCGAGGTGCAGGCGCTGCTGCGCGGGGGGGTGCACCGTCTCTATCTCGGCAACCTGAAGACGGGTGAGCATGAGCTGACGGCAGTCTTCACCGGCCAGGGGCCGCATGCACGCGACTATCGTCGCGGCGCGACGCTGAAGGTCGAAAAGGGCGTCGGTGCCAAGTTTGTCGAACTGCGCATCTCCGACCGGCAGAGCGCCCAGCAACCCGAGTTCATGGTTCGCGAGTGGGAGTAGGGAACTCCTGTGCTGTCCGCCCGCCACAGTGCGCGAATGCCGGCTGACAGGCGCCATGGCCTGTGCGGCCTGACTGCGCTGTTGCTTCTTGCAGGCGGCACGGCGTTGCGCGCGGCCGAACCGGTGAGCGGGTCGGTGGTGCGCGATCTCTACTACGGCGAGACGCTGTTCCAGTTTTACCAGGACGAGCACTTCGATGCGCTGACCCATCTGCTGGTCGCCCGCGACAGCGGCCGCGTCAGTAATCACGAGGCGGAATCCGAGCTGCTGCTGGGCGGACTGTACCTGCACTACGGGCAGCACATCCGTGCCGAGCAGATCTTCAGCCGGCTGTTGCAGGATTCCTCCGAACCGGAGGTGCGCAACCGGGCGTGGTTCTATCTCGGCAAGGTGCGCTACCAGCGTAGCCTGTATGCCGAGGCACTGGATGCCTTTGACCGGGTCGCCGGTGCGCTGCCGGCAAACCTCGATGCCGAGCTGCCGATGCTGAAGGCGCAGGCTTATCTCGCGCTCGGGCGCTTCGATGCGGCGGTCGCGCTGCTCGACGGCTGGCAGGGGCCGGAGAGCTGGGTGGCCTATGCGCGCTACAACCTCGGCGTGGCGCTGCTGGGGCTGAATCGCAGCGATGAGGCGATCCGTCAGCTTGACCGCCTGGGGCGCGGATCGGCCGGCAGCGCGGAACTGCGCGATCTGCGTGACAAGGCCAACCTGGCGCTCGGATACATCTACCTGCAGCAGGGTCGCGACAGCGAGGCGCGTCCGGTGCTGGCACGCGTGCGCCTGAACGGGCCGTTCTCCGCCAAGGCGCTGCTCGGTGCCGGCTGGGCCGATGCAGCTGCGCAGGACTACCGGGCTGCCCTGACGCCGTGGCTCGAGCTGCGCGACCGCGATCTGCTCGACAGTGCGGTGCAGGAATCGCTGCTCGCCATTCCCTATGCCTGGGCCAGGCTCGACGCCCACAGCGAGGCTGCTGCCGGTTATCAGGCGGCGCTGGATGCCTACGATGCGGAGATCGCGAAGCTGGATGTGGCGCTTTCCGGCAGCCGTTCTGGCCAGCTGGTGCCGGCCATGCTCAGTGCCGACGACGCGCGCATCGGCCGCTGGTACTGGCAACTCGAGG
>JAHDYN010000432.1 GCA_023383735.1 Gammaproteobacteria bacterium
CGGCGATCGAGGAGTCGGTGCGCAAGGCCTGCACGCTGGCGCGCTTCGGTTCCGAGGATCTGCACACCGGCCTGGCTGATGCCGATCGCATGGCGACGACCGTGCCGGATCTCGGTCTCTACCATCCCTGGAACATCACGCCGGATGCGGCCATTGAACTCGCCACGGCCTGCGAGGCAGCGGCACTGGACAGCGATCCGCGCGTGAGCAATTCGGAGGGCGCCTCGCTCAGCGTCAGCGAGGGCCTGCGTGTCTACGGCAACAGCCATGGCTTCCTCGGCGGTTACCCGGAGTCCGACCACAGCCTGTCCTGTGCAGTGGTGGCGAGTGCCGATGGCCTGATGGAAACCGACTACGAATACGCGGTGGTCCGGGATCCGCGTGACATGCCGTCGGCAGCGCTGATCGGCGCCGAGGCAGGTCGCCGTGCGGTGGCGCGGCTCGGCGGTGTGAAACTCGAAACCCGCACGGCGCCGGTGCTGTTTCCGGCCCGCGTGGCGCGCAGCCTGATCGGCTCGCTGCTCGGCGCGATAAGCGGCGGTGCGCTGTATCGCAAGGCTTCGTTCCTCGTCGATTCGCTGGATACGCAGGTATTCGCGAGCTGCGTCACCATCGACGAGCAGCCGCATCTGCACAAGGCGCTGGCGAGCTCGCCTTTCGATGACGAAGGCGTGGCGACAGCCGCGCGCCGCCTGGTCGAGGCCGGCGTCCTGCGCGGCTACATGCTGAACAGTTACTACGCCCGCAAGCTCGGCATGGCCTCTACCGGCAATGCCGGTGGACCGCACAATCTGCTCGTGCAGCCGACCGGCGAGAGCTTTGCCGAACTGCTGGCGAAGATGGATCGCGGCCTGGTGATCGCCGAGCTGATGGGCAGCGGCATCAATCCGGTGACCGGTGATTATTCGCGCGGCGCCAGCGGGTTCTGGGTCGAGAACGGGAAGATCCAGTATCCCGTCACCGAGATCACGGTGGCCGGCAACCTCAAGGACATGTATCGCGGCATTCTCGGCATCGGCACCGATGTGGATCGTCGCGGCGCGGTGCTGACCGGCTCGATCCTGATCGAGCGGATGACAATCGCCGGGAGTTGAGAGGCCGGTTCGGTCGAAACGAGCGGCGCAGCTGTCGCGACGCGCTCAGCTGCTGGCTGAGCCGGTCAGCAAAGCCAGTGCCTGGCGATACCTGGCGCTGGTGCCTTCGATGATGGCCGGCGGCAGGTGCGGCCCCGGCGCTTTCTTGTTCCAGTCCAGCGTCTCGAGGTAGTCGCGCACGAACTGCTTGTCGAAGCTCGGTGGACTGATCCCGGTGCGGTATTCGGCAGCCGGCCAGAAGCGCGATGAATCCGGCGTCATGACCTCGTCGATCAGATACAGCTCGCCTTGGTCGTCGAGGCCGAACTCGAACTTGGTGTCGGCGATGATGATGCCGCGCTGGCGCGCATAGGCGGCGCCTTCGGTATAGATGCGGATGGCCAGCGAACGCACGCACTGCGCGAGATCGGTGCCGATCAGCTTCGCGCACTCGGCGAAGCTGATGTTCTCGTCGTGGTCGCCGATGGCCGCCTTGGTGGCGGGCGTGAACATCGGTTCAGGCAACTGTGCGGCGAGCGGCAGGCCAGCGGGCAGCTGGACGCCGCAGATACCGCCGGTGGCCTGGTAGTCCTTGTAGCCCGAGCCGATCAGATAGCCGCGCACCACGGCCTCGATGGGCAGCGGTTTGAGGCGGCGGACCAGCATGGCGCGCGAAGCGACGGTTGCGCGCTCCAGCGGATCGGTGATGACGTCTTCGAGTTTCAGCCCGGCCAGGTGGTTGCGGACGATGCCCGATGTGCGTCCAAACCAGAAGTTCGACAGTCGGGTCAGCACTTCGCCCTTGCCCGGAATCGGGTCGGGCAGCACCACATCGAAGGCCGACAACCGGTCGGTGGTGA
>JAHDYN010000433.1 GCA_023383735.1 Gammaproteobacteria bacterium
CGAAGAAGTTTTCCGAGAACAACCTGATGGCAGGAGCATGAGCATGCGCAGACAGCTGAAGTATGTGGTGTGGGCCCTGGCGAGCGTCTGCTGTGCAGGATCCCTGCTTGCGGCGGACAACGGGGCCGACGAAGCCGCAGCGAAGGACATGACGGCCGTGATCGCGCTGCAAGGGCTGCCCTGCGGGAAGGTCCTGCATGCGGAGAAGAAAGGCGACAACGATTACCTCGCGTCCTGCGCGGATGGCAATCGCTATCGGGTGACGGTCAACGCCGAAGGGCGTGTGCTCGTGGTGAAGCAATAACAGGGATTGCGGCAGAGGCGTACCGGGGTCAGCTCGTACCTCAGCTTTGCTTCAGTTGCGCGCCGGCGGCGGTGGTGTTTCGGTAGTTCCGGCCTTTTTCCGGGCCTTCTCGGCCTTCTTTTTCTTCTTCTCCATTTCTCTCTGGCGCTTCTCGAACTGGTAGTTTTGTTTCATTGCTGGATCCTTTTTCCTGCACAGCTGCAGACAATACCCGACGCGGCCGGTTTGACCGAATTTTTCGTCGGCGTTTCCGTGGTCCCGGGGGTATGCTGTGATCGTCTCTGATCGCCCGGGGTGCATGGATGTCGGCAGATTTCGATCTGGAAGGCCACTTCCAGGCCATGATCGCCATGGTGGATGCGAGCCTTCCGCTCAGCGCGGTTCAGCTTGATCCGGAGTTGGCCGAGCCGCGCTCCTTCCTGAAAATCCTCAAGGCACGACACATGAACTGGCAGGCCCCGCGCTGCCGGAAAGTGTTTGGCATGCGGTTTTCGGTGAAGATTCCCGCGCTCGACCAGATGAACTTCATCATGTATCCGGAGCCTGTTCATGATGCCCCCATCTTCCTGTTTTTCTGCCTGCTCACTGGCCGCAAGCTGATCGCCCACGTCAATGTCAACTGCATGGTCCGGGATGAGGCCTACATGCAGAAGTGGGTCGCGCCGCTGGTGGAGGCCCGTCAGGCTTATGCATCCTTCGACTGTGATGACCGTTATCCCGAGTGGATGCTGAAGTGGCGCACGCCGGCCGGCATCTACGGGATGTTGCCGAAGGAGCGCTTTGCCGATTTCATGGGCTGCGGCCGGGACTATCTGCGTATCTATCTGGATCTCCTGTCCCGCAGTGAGCCGGTGCAGGACCCGGCACGGCTTGCGCAGATCAGCCAGGCACAGGCGCAGTTTGTCAGCGATATCCGCACGCAGGACAAGGCGCAGGGCATGATGGCGAAGATGATCGGTGCCGAGAAGGCGCGGCGCATCTTTTACGAAGTGACGACCTGAAGGCACAGGCGGTTCATGGCACGCAAACACACTCCACCTCGCGCGGGCAGCGTGGTCATCCTCGAGCACGTTTCACGCGTGCTCAAGGGCAACCGGCTCGATGACCCGCATGTGCGCAAACTGGCTGTCTGGCTGCCGCCCGGTTACGACGGCTCCGGTCATCGGCGCTTTCCGGTGCTTTATGACTTCGCCGGCTTCACCGGTTCCGGCCTGGCGCACCTGAACTGGAAACCTTTCAGCGAGAACCTCGTCGAGCGGGTCACGCGGCTGGTGCATGACAAGAAGATGCCGCCCGTGATCCTGGTGATGCCGGACTGCTACACCGCGCTGGGCGGCAACCAGTACATCAATTCTCCGGCGATCGGCCGGTATGCCGACTACCTGACGCAGGAGGTCGTGCCCTTCGTGGATGCCGAGTTCCGCACGCTGGCAGCACGCGAGCATCGGGGCTGCTTCGGCAAGTCCTCCGGAGGCTACGGCGCCCTGGTGCACGGCATGAAGTATCCGGAGACCTGGGGCGCGGTGGCGAATCACTCCGGTGATGCGTATTTTGATTTTCTCTATCGCAGCGACTGGCCCAACACGCTCGACGTGCTGGCGAAGTACCGTCAGCCACGCCAACGCGCCG
>JAHDYN010000434.1 GCA_023383735.1 Gammaproteobacteria bacterium
CCTGTTCGACAAGAAGCCGCCGGTATACGACAACAACATCGACCAGAACACCGATCCGAGCACCTACGACATGGTCGGCCGCTTCTACTTTGCCGGGATACGGGCGAAGTTCTGATCGGGACAGCTGTGAACAGACGATCGACAGGCAGGGCGGCCCGACCGGACCGCCCTGTATCGTTTCACCAGACCACCCTGTTGATGGCACTCGGCCTGCCGGCACTTGCGGCGGCCGGTGAACTGGACATGTGTCGGGAGATCGCCAGCGACAGCGAGCGCCTGGCCTGCTATGACGCCCTCGCCGACAACGCCGCATCGCCGGCGATGACCGCGGACGGAGTCAGCGCAGAATCCCTGTTCGGGCGCGATGCCGCGCAGACCAGCGCCGTTCTCCAGCAGCAGGCGGGCATCAGCCCGCCGCAGATACTCGACACGGAGATCAGCTCGGTCGAATCCCGTGCCGATGGCAAATTGCGCATCACGCTGCGGAACGGACAACAGTGGGAACAGATCGATGGCAGCCCCCTGCACCTCGTCCCCGGTGACCCGGTGCGGATTCGGCGAGCCAGTTTCGGCTCCTACCTCCTGTACAAGCAATCCGGTGGGCGCAGCATCCGCGTGCGCCGGACAGACCGGCCATGACAGACTGCCTGGCGGCATCAACTCATGGCGGAGCACCATCGGCCTGGGTCCAGCGTTTCGTGCATTTGATAGCGGCCGGTGGGCGGGTACTTGACCTGGCTTGCGGGAAGGGTCGACACGCGCGTTTGCTCGCCGACCGCGGCCATCCCGTGACCGCGGTCGATATCGATGTGAGCGGCATGGCCGGGCTGTGCGGCGACCCACGCATTGAACTGCGGAAGCTGGATCTGGAGTCCGGCACGCAGCCCTTTGCCGGCGAACAGTTCGCCGGCGTGCTCGTCTGCAACTATCTGCACCGCCCGCACTTTGCCTGGCTGCCAGACATCCTGCAGCCGGGCGGCGTGCTGCTGATGGAAACCTTCGCGCAGGGCAACGAGGCTTACGGTCATCCCCGGAATCCCGATTTCCTGCTTGCGCCCGGTGAACTGCTGGCGGCCTTTGGGACGCGCCTGCAGATCGTGGCCTATGAGCACGGACTGGAGCTGCTGCCCAGGCCCGCGGTCAGGCAGCGGATCTGCGCGATGAATGCGGCTACGTGCGTCGCGCTGAGCGCGGCCTGAGCGGCGAAGCAACAACGGTGGCCTCGCTGTCGCGGCCAGCAAGGCCGGCGATCCGCTCGCTGAGTGATGCCGGCTGGCCAAACAGGTAGCCCTGCGCCCAGGTAATACCCAGTTTGCGCAACAGGGCCAGCGTCGCTTCGTCCTGCACGAATTCCGCCACCGAATCGAGCTGCATCACCCTCGCCACTTCCGAGATGGCCGCGACCACCGACTGCGATACCACGTTGGTACTCAGGTCATGGATAAAGCTGCCATCGATCTTGAGCGTATCGACGGGGAACAGCTTCAGGTAGGCAAAGGAACTCAAGCCGGTCCCGAAATCATCAAGCGAAAACTTGCAGCCAGTCCGTTTCAGCGTGTGCATGAAGGTCTGTGCACGCTGCAGGTTGGCCACCGCAACCGACTCGGTGATCTCGAAGCAGAGCATTTCCGGCGGCACACAGCTGGCCACGATGCGGTCCTGCACGAAGGGCAGGAACTGCTCGCTGCCCAGACTCTGACCGGACAGGTTGATGGCGAAGCGGGTACCGGTGCCGGCGAGTCGCGCTGCATGAGGCTCAAGCAACTGCAGGGTATGCGTCACCACCCAGCGATCAAGTTCTTCCATCAACTGGTAACGTTCGGCCGCCGACAGGAAATCAGCCGGCGAGACATGGCGGTCCTCATCATCGAGAAACCGCACCAGGACCTCGCAATAAGGGTGCCCGGTACCTTCCTTGATGGGCATGATCGGC
>JAHDYN010000435.1 GCA_023383735.1 Gammaproteobacteria bacterium
TCCAGAACTACCGCAACCAGTTCAATGCCGAGATCAAGGCCAAGGGCATCGATGCCGTGATCGCCCGGCTGCAGGCCGATGCGGCCAAGCTTGAAACCGGGACGGCGGTCAAGTCGCCGGCGCCAGGTGCGGCGGCCAAATGACCGCCCCGGTATTGCGTTCTGAAGGGCCCGGTCAGCTTGCCCTCAGCGGGCCACTGGTCTTTGCCACTGCCGGCGACCTCCTGGAGGCGAGCCGTGGCATGTTTGCCGGTGACTCGGGCATTTCGATCGATCTCGGTGGTGTAACCAAGGTGGACAGCGCAGGTCTTGCCTTGCTGCTCGAATGGTTGAGATGGGGGCAGGCGGCGAGCCGTACCGTCCGGTTCACGGCTTTGCCTGAGAAGCTGCTGGCGATTGCGCGCCTGAGCGGTGTCGAAGAGATGCTGGTGACAGTAAACGGCGGCTGATCTGCTACTCGTCGTCCATGTCGTCCATGTCGTCCATGTCGTCGAGATAGCTGTCGTCTTCGGGCACATTGCCGTCGTACATGCGGTAGCGCCGGTTCTGCAGGTAGGCATCGCGTACGAACAGGTACGGATCGTAGGCTTCGAAAACCTGTTGGTCCGCTTCAAGCAGGCGTGAGCGCTTGTCCACCTGGTATACGCCCCAGAGGGCCCAGGCGATATCAACATCGCTGTCGGTGATGTCGATCAGCGGGGTCAAGGGCGAATCGGCAAGGTTGCCGGCCAGGCTCCGCAGCGTGTAAGGCCCAAATACCGGCAGCACGAGATAGGGCCCTTCGCCCACGCCCCACTTGCCCAGCGTCTGACCGAAGTCCTCATCGTTCTCCTGCAACCCGATGCGCGTGGCCGGATCGAAAAAACCGAACAGGCCAACCGTGGTGTTCAATATGAAGCGGCCGGTATCGCGGCCGCCATCGCGGAACTTTCCCTGCAAAAAATCATTAACAATGGTGATTGGGTACCTGATATTGCTGAAGAAATTCCGGATACCACCGCGCATCTGGGGGGGTAGGCCGCGCTCGTAGCCGACGGCAACCGGACGCAGCAGGTAGCGGTCACCGATGTCGTTGACCTTGTACATTGCCCGGTTGAATGGCTCGATCGGATCCCAGGCTTCCTGATCCTGCACGGCTTTGGTGCTGGCACAGCCACCGCTGATGGCAAGCGCCAGGCTCAGCAGGCACAGGCGCGATCTTTCCCAGGCAGTCATTGTGTGTTTCCGTTGTTCTGTCGTCGGGCTTTTTGTTCTTTGTCCACCCATTCCTGAATCTGTTCCAGTCGGGCATTGAACCGTGCCGTTTGCACGCTGTTCAGACCAGGAATCGAGAGTGCCAGTCGCAGCTGATCGGCGGCCATGGTTGCATCCCCCTTTATCAAGTGCAACTCGGCCATGTAGTAATGCGCCTCGGCCGTGTCGCCGGCGGCGCTGGCTGCCAGGGCAATAAGGCGCACCTGCTTGGCAGTGGGCGGTACGTTGTTCAGCAGATCCAGCAGGATACTGTGCGCCTTTTTCGCATCGCCATTTGCCAGCAGCGCTTCGGCATAGTGAACCGTCAGCGGTACATTCCGGGGGAACAGTTCCATGGCCTGATCGTAGATCGAGAACGCCAGCGACTTGTTGCCCAGGGCCAGTTCGGCGTTTGCGAGGCCGGTATGAAAGGGAATCACGCCCGGATGCGCGGTGCGAAGATTGCTGAACAGGTCACGTGCCGCCTGGTGCTCGCCCATCTGCGTGCGTACCAGTGCGATACCGTAATCGGTGCCCAGATTGCCAATGCTTTCCGGGTTCTGTTGCTCACCGAGGAAGAAGTCGAGTGCCTTCTGCGGTGTGGGGCTCGACAGCACGCGTATCCTCGCCTTGGTCAACGAGTAACCGGCAGAATCCTCCACTTCAGGGCGGGGCAAGGACGCCGCGCGCGCGCGC
>JAHDYN010000436.1 GCA_023383735.1 Gammaproteobacteria bacterium
CCAACAGCGGTCACCAGCACATTATCCTCGATACGGATACCGCCGTAGCGGCGCAAGTCCCGGAGTTTCTTCCAGTTCACCTGTCGGCGGTGGCGGCTTTTTTTCAACCGTGCCAGCAGCGGGTCGATGAAGTAGATGCCCGGTTCGATCGTCACCACCATACCGGGCTCCAGGCTGCGGGTCAGGCGCAGGCGCGGAAAACGCGCGGGCGGCGCCAGCTTGCGCCCCCCGGGGCTGGCCAGATTGCCGCCCACATCGTGGACCTGCAGGCCGAGCAGATGGCCGAGCCCATGTGGCATGAAACTGTCGACGATGCGGCGCTCCACCATCTCGGCCGGTGACATGCGCACCAGTTCCCAGCGGGCGAGCAGCTCCGCCAGTGCCGTGAACGCACCGAGCTGCAAGTCCGGGAATGGCACGCCGGGCTTTACTTGTGCGCACAAGCCTTGCTGGGTGCGGTCCATGTCCCGGACCATGGTTGCGAATTCGCCGCGCCGGGCTGCATGGGTCCGGGTGATATCGGATGCATAGCCCGCCACGCTGGCGCCCGCATCGAGCAGCAGGCTGTGGCGTTCGCGCGCCGGCAGACGTTGGCGGTCGCGGTGCTGGTAATGCAGCGTGGCGCCGTTCTCGTTCATTGCCACGATGGCCGGGTAGGGCAACTCGGCATCGGTCTGGCCGCAGGCGGCGAGAAACATCAGTCCCATCTCGAATTCGCTGAGGCCGGCCTTGAACGCCGTCTCCACTGCCCGGTGTCCGGCCAGCGCCTGCCGCGCTGCCTGCTCGATGCACTGTACTTCCCAGGCCGTCTTGCAGGCGCGGTCGTGGTCGAGGTGTGTCAGCAGTGACCGGGGGTTTCTGGATGCGCTGATGTCCAGCCCCCGCCATTGCGCAGGATCGCCGAGCAGGGCCAGCGTCTTCGTGTTGCGTGGCAGGTGGCGGCGCAGTTCGCCGGGCTTGCGGAACACGCGGATTTCCAGCCCGCGCTGCCACGGACCCGGCGGTAGCGGTGCCGGCTGATGCCAGTAGTCCACGGGTTCAAGGACGAGCAGCAGCGGCTTCCTGCCCGGCCGGTAGAGCAGCGCGGAGCCCGGATGGGCGAGCAGTGGCGCCCATTGCAGGAACAGGGCCTCTGCGCGGTAGGGGTAGTGCTGGTCGTCGCGATGGACTGGCGGCGGTTGCCCGGCGCCGATCAGCACCGCATCGAGCTTGCCAGCCTCGAGCGCACGGTCATAACGCTGGCAAAGGCTCTTGAGGTGTGCGGCGTAGAGTCTGGCTGAGGATTGCATGCTGGCCACGCTTCCCGATGCGGTGACAGGATTGAGAAGGCCAATATATAGCAGTGGCAGCGCAGGGGTGTCGCGGCGCCCGCGCGTTGCAGACAGATTTAACAGCACCGCCGAACTCCGGCATCATATGAAAATCATGGAAACCCACCTCACCGGCATTACCACCACGGGCACGCCGCATCTGGGCAACTATGCCGGCGCCATCCGGCCGGCCATAGCCGCCAGCCGACGCAGCGATGTGCAGTCCTTCTATTTCCTTGCCGACTATCACGCCTTGGTCAAGAACCAGGATCCCGATGCGCTGCAGAGGTCCAGCCTGGAAGTGGCCGCCACCTGGCTGGCGCTCGGGCTCGATACCGGCAAGTCGGTTTTCTATCGCCAGTCGGATATTCCGGAGATTCCGGAACTCACCTGGCTGCTGACCACGATCACCGCCAAGGGGCTGATGAATCGCGCACATGCCTACAAGGCTGCGGTGCAGGCCAACCAGGAAGCCGGCGATGCCGACCCGGACAAGGGCATCACCATGGGGCTGTTTTCCTATCCGGTACTCATGGCCGCCGACATCCTGATGTTCAAGGCGCACCGGGTGCCGGTTGGCAGGGACCAGAAGCAGCACGTGGAGATGGCGCGCGACA
>JAHDYN010000437.1 GCA_023383735.1 Gammaproteobacteria bacterium
ATACCGTCATCGGTGCGCACCTCATTCACCACCGTGCGTACCTGGGCCGGCCCGCTCAGGACGCCCGCGTTGACAGCCGTCGGCTGCAGGTTCTCGACGAAGTTCTCCGCATCGATGCTGACCAGGTCGCCGCCGTTGTCATCGGCCTGGAAGGGCCGGACGACCGTGAGAATGCGTCCGTCCGGCATCTCGCGCGGCTGGGAAAACTGGACGGTTGCGCCATCGGTGCCGGTATCGTGGCTGCGTGCACCGTAGTAGAGCTCGAGTCCGGTGCCATCCGGGTTCATGCGGTACAGGTTCATCTCGCTGTTGGCGGCTGCATTGTCCCAGCGACTGAACAGGATCTGTCCGTTGGACAGTATCGACGGATCGAGGTCATGGCTCTGGTTGAAGGAGACCTGGTGGATGTCGCTGCCGTCGGCGTTCATCACGTGCAGCACGAAAGCCGGTTCGTTGCGGTCCTCGTCCTGTGCTTCGAACTGCTGCTTGCCCTCGTCGACGAGCACGGCCTTGGAGGTCCGCTGCCGGGTCGAGGAAAAGACGATGCGGCCATCCGGCAGGTATGCCGGCGCCAGGTCGTGCCCCGCCTCAGCGCTCAGGTCGAAGCTGATCACCCGGCGCAAGGTGTCGCCGGTGAAGGTGTATTCCCAGATGTTCCACGTCGGCTGGTCTTCTTCATCTGCGCCTTGCACGAAGGGACCGCGCATTGCAAAGACGAGCCTCGCTCCGTCCCAGGACACTTCGGGATCGCGGATATCGTAGAGGCCGCTTGCCTGGGTGATGCGATCGGTGACATTGCGCTCGGCAGCGGCGACTGCCGCGCGATCGCGGACAAAAAGATCCGCGCCGATATTGAAGGTGCGCAGCTCGCGCAGGTCCGAACCCTGCAGCGCGCCCTGCGCGTCGACCGGCAGCGGGCGCTTCACGTAGGCGATGGGTACATCGACCACCACCGGATCCGGATTCTGCTCGCCACCGACACCGCCACCGCCGCAGGCCGCAAGCGTGAGCGCTGCTGCGGCCCATGCCAACAGGCCGCGGACGGAACGCATCCGCCCGCGCAGTGGAGTCTTTCGCATCCCTGCAACCATTACCATCCCCGTCACAGCCTGCCCACAGGCCGTGGCTGCATCTGACCTGATGCATGGCGCCCAATCGCCTGTGAGCTAACCTAATGCATGGGGATTTGAACGAACTGTTAAGACGGTCACAGAACCTCGGGCCGCTGCCGACGATAAATGCCCAACGGCGTGCAATGCGCCGCGTTACCGGGATGGGCACAAGGTGGTTACTACGCAGCGAAGACGGCACAGCGCCGTCGCATCGATGCCTGGCGTTCTGCGGCTGTTAAGCCGCCTGACTGCAATTGCAGCGCTGGCCGCGGTCAGCCAGGCTGCCGTCGCGGGTCCGCGCGAGCAGGCCTGGCGCATGCACGAACGACTGACCGGCGTACCGCCGGCTGCCACTGTGCTGGAAGACATGCGGGCCGATATCGCCGGCGGCAACGCGGCGGCCGCGGCGCAGACCGCCATGGAAAACAGCGCCTTCTACAACGTGACCCTGAAGAACTTCGTTGCGCCGTGGACCAACGAAGAGCAGAGCGTGTTCGTACCGCTCAATGACTACACCGCCACCGTGATCGGCATGGTGCGCGACGACGTACCCTTCAATACCCTGCTCTCGGCCAATCTCGTCTACATCGGCTCGGGATCGGGCATCCCGGCCTATTCACCGTCCAACAACGATCACTACCAGGCACTTGATGACCAGAACGCCGATCTCAAGCAGCGCCTGACGGCCACCACGCAGACCGCGGTGAGCGGACTGCCGGATTCTGCCGCTGCCGGGATACTCACCACTCGCGCCGCTGCAGCCGCCTTTTTCGAGGCCGGCACCAACCGCGCGATGTTCCGCTTCACGATGC
>JAHDYN010000438.1 GCA_023383735.1 Gammaproteobacteria bacterium
ACCCCGAGGTCTACATCATCATCCTGCCGTCCTTCGGCATCATCTCGCAGATCATTCCGACCTTTTCGCGCAAGCCGCTGTTCGGCTACTCGTCGATGGTCTATGCGACAGCGGGCATCGCTTTCCTGTCCTGCATTGTCTGGGCCCACCACATGTTCACGGTGGGCATGCCGCTGGCCGGCCAGATGTTCTTCATGATGTCGACGATGCTGATCGCGATCCCCACGGCCGTGAAGGTCTTCAACTGGACCGCCACCATGTGGCGCGGCTCGTTGACTTTCGAAACACCGATGCTGTTCGCGGTGGCCTTCCTGTTCCTGTTCGCGATCGGCGGTTTTTCCGGCGTGATGATGGCCATCGCGCCGGTCGACTTCCAGTACCACGACACCTATTTCATCGTGGCGCACTTCCATTACGTGCTGGTTCCCGGTGCACTGTTCGCCGCCATCGGCGGTGCCTATTACTGGCTGCCGAAATGGACCGGCCACATGTATGACGAGAAGCTGGGCAAGATCCACTTCTGGCTGTCGGCCGTCAGCGTGAACATCCTGTTCTTCCCGCAGCATTTCCTCGGGCTCGCCGGCATGCCGCGGCGTATTCCGGACTACGCCACCCAGTTTGCCGACTGGAATGCCGTGTCCAGCGTCGGTGCCTTCCTGTTCGGCTTTTCCCAGCTGATGCTCGTGTACATCGTCGTGAAGTGCATCCGTGGCGGCGAAAAGGCCACCGCCCAGGTCTGGGACAACCCGGAAGGCCTGGAGTGGACGGTGCCCTCGCCGGCGCCCTATCACACCTTTGACGAACCACCGCTGATCAAGTGACCGGACAACAGCATACGGACCCGGAGCTGCAGCGGCGGATCCGCCGCAATGCCCTGATGGTGGGCGGTTTTGCCCTGCTCGTGTTCGTGCTCTATATCGTCGCGGTGGCGCTGAAGGTTGCCGGATGAGCACGCCCGAACCCCTTCCTTCGCGGAGCAACCGGCAACTCGTGACCCGGCTGGTCATCATGGCGGTGTGCATGTTCGGCTTTGGCTTCCTGCTGGTGCCGATCTACAACGTCTTTTGCGAGATCACCGGCATCGGCGGACGCACCAACGATACGGTTGCGGTGATTCCGGCCGGCATGCACGTTGATACCGGGCGGACGGTCACCGTGGAATTCGTCGCAGTGGTGAATCAACAGGCGCCCTGGGAATTCCGGCCAGCCGTATCGTCGATCGAGATTCACCCGGGTCAGCTCTACGACACCAGCTTTTATGCCCGCAACCTGACGGGCCACGAACTGATCGGTCAGGCCATACCCAGCGTTGCACCAGGCGTCGCTGCCAAACACTTTCAGAAAACCGAATGTTTCTGTTTTACAGCCCAGAAATTTCTCGCCCACGAGGGCCGGGACATGGGCGTGCAGTTCGTGGTCGATCCGGACCTGCCCGAATATGTCGACCGCATAACGCTCTCCTATACCTTTTTCATCCAGAAGCAGCCGGCCAGCGAGCCGGCTGTCGTCGCATCCAGCATCTGAGCAGCCACTGCCCGAGGAAGATATCGTCATGGCCCACACGCAAGACAAGTACTACGTTCCCCACGGGACCCGCTGGCCGGTCTTCGCCTCGATGGGGCTGGCGGTGGCTTTCATCGGCGTCGCACAGCTGCTGAACGGCAGCTCGGCGCTCCCGGTCATCCTCGCGGGTACCGCCATTGTGCTTTTCGTGGTCTTCCGCTGGTTTGCCGAGGTTGTCCACGAAAGCGAAACCGGAGCCTATGGGGCCCAGGTGGACCGCTCGTTCCGCATGGGCATGATCTGGTTCATCCTGTCCGAGGTGATGTTTTTTGCCTGCTTTTTCGGTGCGCTGCTCTATGCGCGGCAACTCTCGCTGCCCTGGCTGGGCGGGATCGGTTCGGAAATC
>JAHDYN010000439.1:0-1521 GCA_023383735.1 Gammaproteobacteria bacterium
CTGGCCGGGCTCGGATGGCGATACATCGTCGCGGCGGCGGCCCTGGCTGCTGCGGCAATGCCGGCGCTGTGGATGGTCATGCACGATTACCAGCGCAAGCGCGTACTGACCCTGCTGGACCCGGAAAGCGATCCGCTGGGGGCCGGCTACCACATCATCCAGTCGAAGATCGCCATCGGTTCCGGTGGCGTGTTCGGCAAGGGCTGGCTCAACGGCACGCAGGGGCAGCTGGAGTTCCTGCCCGAGCGGCATACCGACTTCATCTTTGCCGTGGTCGGCGAGGAGTTCGGCCTGTTCGGCGCACTGGCGCTGCTGATCATCTATCTGTTCATCGTCGGCCGCGGCTTGTACATCGCCGCCAACGCACCGGATACCTTCTCGCGCCTGCTCGCCGGAACGCTCAGCACCACCTTCTTCTTTTATGTCTTCGTCAACACCGCCATGGTGATGGGGCTGATTCCCGTGGTCGGCGTACCGCTGCCACTGGTCAGTGCCGGCGGAACCTCGATGGTGACCCTGATGGCGTGTTTCGGTATTCTGATGTCCATTCATACCCACCGGAAACTGGTAGCTCGATGATTCCGACCCTTCAAGGCCGGCAACGGGCGGCGGCGGTTCGCGCCACACTGATTGCCACTGCCCTTCCATTGCTGCTCTGCTTCGCGCCGGCGTGGAGCCTCGATCTCGAGCGCCCCGAGCTGCGCGAATTCATTGCCGAACTCAAGGCCAATGACGGATTCGAAGCACAGTACCTGAACACGGTATTTGCCGGCGTCGAATCAAAGCAAAGCATCATCGACGCCATGACGCGACCGGCCGAAAAGGTCAAGCCATGGTTCGAATACCGGGAGATATTCCTGACACCACGGCGCATCAGCGCCGGCGTCGACTTCATCCGGAAACATGCAGCCGACCTGCGGCAGATCAGCCTGAAGACCGGGGTACCACCCGAAATCATCACGGCGATCATCGGCGTCGAAACCTTCTACGGCACCCGCACCGGCAGTTACCGGGCCGTGGATGCACTGGCCACGCTGGCTTTCGACTACCCGCCGCGCAGCAAGTTCTTTCGCGGCGAACTGCGCCAGCTGTTCCTGCTGGCCCGCGATGAACAGCTCGACGTCAGCCAGCTGACCGGCTCCTATGCCGGCGCGCTCGGCCCGCCGCAGTTCATCCCGAGCAGCTACCGCAACTTCGCGGTGGACGGCAACGGCGATGGCCGGCGCAATCTGCTGTCGGACTGGGACGACATCTTCGCCAGCGTCGCCAACTATTTCGTCGTCCATAACTGGCAGCCGGCGCAACCGGTGGCGGTACGTGCCCAGCTCAAGGCCGATACCACCCGCAGCGATACCGCGAACGAGCTGGTGATGCGCGACACCGTCGAATCGCTCCGGCGGCAGGGCGTGGAGTTCACGACGGACCTGCCCTCCAAGGCGCCGGCGATGCTGATCACGCTGGCCGGTCAGGACGGCACCGAGTACTGGGTCGGATTCCAGAACTTCTACACCATCACGCGCT
>JAHDYN010000439.1:1531-1894 GCA_023383735.1 Gammaproteobacteria bacterium
TGTTCCAGCTCAGTGAAGCCATCGCGGCCGGCATCGGCAACAGCGATGCGGCTCCCTGAGCCTTGCCGGGCAATCAGCCTCTGCGCGTGCCTGCTCATGGCCGGCTGCGCCACAGTGGGACCCGACAAACCCGCCGCGCCGCCAGCACCGGTCGCCGGCAAACCGGCCGCCAAACCGGCACCGGCCGCACCGGCTGTGCCTGCGCCGGTACCCTCCGCCGGCAATCCGCCGTTCTACGAGGTGTTTGGCGAACGCTACTTCGTCATGCCCAGCAGCGAAGGCTACCGTCAGACCGGCATCGCGTCGTGGTACGGGCAGGACTTTCACGGCAAGCGCACATCAAGCGGCACGATCTACAACATG
>JAHDYN010000440.1 GCA_023383735.1 Gammaproteobacteria bacterium
ATTGATCTATCAGTTTCCTATCAATTTCCAACGAATTGATAGATCGCCCCAAGGCCATGATTCCATTGGCCCGATGGGAGTGGGTGGTGGGCCGCAGCCACTCGCTCAGCACGGTTGACGAAACCGACTAATAAAGGCAATGTTCGTTCGCTTAATTAGTGACGACCTTGAGTCAAGTGGCTTTATTAGCTGGCAAAAACCTATATGCGTCGAGGACTTACAGGTCGCTATGAGGTGGGCACCGTAACCGGAAGTGGTCCGTTTCAGGCCTTTGTGCCCGACCCGCTGCCGCCGGTGCCGCCCCTGGATCTGACGGGTACCCTGCGCCAGTCCCTGGACGACACGCTGGTTGCCCTGGGTCGACTCGACAGCGTGTCGACGCTGCTCCCGGATACCCGGCTGTTCCTCTACACCTACGTCCGGAAGGAAGCCGTGCTTTCCTCCCAGATTGAAGGCACGCAATCCTCGCTGTCCGACCTGCTGCTGTTTGAGCTCGACGAAGCACCCGGCGTACCGATGGACGACGTCCGGGAAGTGTCGAACCACGTGGCAGCATTGGAAGTCGGTCTCCAGCGCATCAAGGAAGGCCTCCCGATATCGTCCCGCCTGATCCGTGAGATGCATGGCGCACTGCTCCGTGACGGACGGGGAGCCAGCAAGCAGCCCGGCGAGTTCCGTCGCACCCAGAACTGGATCGGCGGCAGAACGCCGGCCGACGCTGTGTTCGTGCCGCCACCCTGGTCGCGCATCGCGGATTGCATCGCTGACCTGGAGCGCTTCGTCCACAATCAGCCTCACCCGACGCCGACCCTGGTCAAGGCCGCGCTCGCTCATGTGCAGTTCGAGACAATTCACCCGTTTCTGGACGGCAACGGACGTATCGGTCGACTGCTGATCACGTTGCTGCTGACCTCGGACGGTGTGCTCAGCGAGCCGCTGCTGTACTTGAGCCTCTACTTCAAGCGCAATCGGCAGCGCTACTACGAGCTGCTCGACAAGGTCCGTCGGGATGGCGACTGGGAGGAGTGGCTCGAGTTCTTCGCCGATGCGGTCCGCACAACCGCGATGGGCGCTGTCGACACGGCCAGGCAGTTGGGTGGCCTGTTCAAGGCGGACCGCGAGCGCATACAGGCCCTGGGTCGCGGGGCTGGCTCCGCACTGCAGGTGCACGAGGCCATGCAAGCCAGGCCACTGCGCAATGTCTCGGGACTGCAGAAGGTGACTCGCCGATCGCCTCCCACGATCCTGAAGGCGCTGGATGTTCTTGTGAAGCTCGGAATCGTTCGCGAGGTGACAGGTCGACGCCGGAACCGCGTGTTCGAATACCGGCGCTACATGGAACTACTCAACCGCGATGTCTGAGACTCGCCGCCAGGTTTTCCGGGGCACCGTCGCGGGGCTGTTCGGTTATCCACGCGCAGCCCTCAGGTAGCCCCGCACCGCCGGGAGAGTACAGTCCCACTCAAGACCACGACAGGAGGCCCCGCATGGATAGCAAGGACATCACACGCCGCGGTTTCATCATGGCCGGCACGGCAGCGGCGGGCTTTGCGCTGGCCGCCCGGCCGATTGGTGCCGAGACGATCCTTACACCGGCCGATGGGCTGACCGCCGGCTGGATCTCGTTTGCCGCGGCCGACGGTCCGGTGAAGGCTTATCGCGCCAGGCCCGCTGCGCCGGGGCGCGCGCCGGTGGTGCTGGTGGCCCACGAGATCTTTGGTGTGCACGAGTACATACAGGATGTGTGCCGCCGTCTGGCGCGGGCGGGGTACCTGGCGATTGCGCCGGATCTTTTTCAGCGGCAGGGGGATGTTTCGGTTCTCGGGAGCATTCCCGAGATCATCGAGCAGGTGGTGAACAAGGTGCCGGATGCGCAGGTGTTCGCCGACCTGG
>JAHDYN010000441.1 GCA_023383735.1 Gammaproteobacteria bacterium
AGCCGACATGCCCCATCTGCGAGGACATGTTGAGGATCACGCCTCCGGCTTCCCCGCGGCGCGGATCCTCCAGCATCTTGCGCACCGCGGCCTGTGCCGCGACATAGACCGACTTCACGTTCAGGGCCAGCATGACGTCGAGATGTTCGTCGCTCACCTCCACGATCGGCTCGGGGAAATTGGTGCCGGCATTGTTCACCAGGATGTCCAGGCGGGGCAGGCCGGCAATGCCATCCCGCAGCGCGGCGCTGTCGGTGACGTCGCAGGCGATGACGGTGCAGCGCCCGCCATCCGCGCGAATGCGCTCCGCCACCCGCTCCAGACCCTCGCGCGTGCGCGCGATGATGGCAACCTGCGCACCGGCCTGCGCCATGCCGATGGCAATGGCGGCACCCAGTCCGGCGCTGGCACCCGTCACCAGTGCCACCTTGCCATCCAGCCGGAACGCCGGCAGTTTCACGCCGAGCGCGTCGTCGGCGTCTTGCTTGCTGTGCTCACTCACTTCGCGTCTCTCCAGAGGTGGGTTCGTCGTACCAGCGCAGGCGTGACGCCGGACGCGGCGACCATGTCACGTGTCGTGCGCTGGCGCGCGTCAGCCGAACGGGCGTACACCAATCCAGGCAGCGTGCAGGTACATGGCAAACGCTGCCCACGCGGCCAGACCGACGATCACCGCGATGAGATCGCGCCAGACCGGTCCGGCGCGGTACACCACACCGGTGGCGCGGTCGCGCTGCCGGGCGGCGCGCAGATCGAGAATTGCCCACACCAGGAAAGCGCCGAACAGCACGACGTCGGCCAGCCTGCCGTTGGCAAGCAGGTGGGCGAATGCCCACAGCTTCACTCCGATCACCATGGGATGCTTCACCGCGGCCCGGATGCGGCTTCCCGGTACCTTTGCCGCGACCAGCAGAATGAACGCGGGAATCGTGAGCAGCGTCGCCAGGTGCTTCGTCCACACCGGCGGGTACCAGAGATCGACCGGCGTGCTGCGGGCCTGGCCGTAGCCCCATACGACGAGCACGAGTCCGACCACCGCGATCAGCGTGTACGAGCCCTTCCAGGCGAGTTCTCCCATGGCCTGGATACGTCGCCGGCGCCAGTCCTCCGCAACGATGCGCACGGAGTGGACCCCGAGGAACAGGATCAGCCCGATCACGAGCATCGACATGAAGCAGCATCCTTGCGGTGTATACGAGGTGACGCAGTATCGCACGGGCGGCCGCTGCATCGATGGTTGGCGCCATGGCGGCAGGCTCTGCACGATTCCTGCTCCAGACCAATGCAGGCCGCCATCGGTCTGGTCTTGCGGCCGTGTCAATACCCGGTTATCCACAGAAACGGTGGATATCTTCGATGCGCCGATCCGGTTGTGTGCAGATGCGCACCGAAGGCAGAATGCGCATCGGAACGGTTTCGACGGAAAAAGCACGATGGACGGGAGAACGGTGGACGAGAAAACGATGACCACCCTGGACAGACGCTTGAATACGTCCGGCTCACGCGCAATGGAAGAATCTCCCGCAGGCAACGCCGACGAGTTCGCCCGCCGCTGGCTGTACGGCGCCCAGACCGACCGCCATCAGCGCACCTACATCCTGCGCTGCCTCATGGCGGCCGCCAGCCTGATCCTGGTGATCGCGCTATTCGGCATCGGCGTCCTCGCCGGCTTCATGCCGCTGCAGCCGTATCTGATCGGATCGGGCCTGGTGCTCGCCTCCATCCTGGCCTTCCTCCTGCTGTTCCGTACGGGGATGAACCGGCGTTTCACCGACGCCAGTCTCACCGTCCAGCAGATGAGTGCGGCCGTGCTGTGTCTGAGCTACGGGCTGTACCACGCGGGGGAAGCGCGCTCCATCTTCGTCCTGTT
>JAHDYN010000442.1 GCA_023383735.1 Gammaproteobacteria bacterium
TCGCCGATCGCTACACCCGCTCCCCGGCGCAGCGCCGCTTCATGAAAGTGATGGGCGGCGTGCTGGGTGCGATAGCCATGGCACCGGCGATATTCATGAGCGTGTTCCTCTCCAGCTGGCTGGACCGCGAGTTCAACCTGCCGCTGACCGGGGGCTACTGGGTGCTGCACGCCCTGGGACTGGCTCTCGTCACCGCGCTGGTCGTCATGGCCGCGACGGGCATGGGCGCCGTGCTGGGCATCATCGGTGCGCGCAGCCTGCATCCGGAGCCACGCAGTTGAAGGAAAGCGCCCGCAGGGTCGCCACATAGCCCGCTGGATATATCGGATCTTGTCGCAGTGCCATGGCCAGGAATTCGCACACAAGGCGGTCTGACAACAAGATCATCGCCGGGGTACTGGCCGGCATCGCCAAGGCGATCGGGCTGGATCCCGGCCTGGTGCGGCTGATGTATCTGTTTGGCGCGTTCTTCAGTGCAGTGATACCTGCGGTCATCATCTACCTGGTTCTGTGGGCCTGGATGCCGCCGCCCGAAAGCCGGAATGGACCGGAGTGAATGCCGGTATACTCCGCCGGCATGGGAAACAAAAAGAAATTCTACCGATCGAGCGACAAGGTTCTGGCCGGTGTCTGCGCGGGCCTGGCCGAAGGTTTCGGCGTCAGTGCGAGTCTCGTCAGGCTGCTGTGGATCATCGGCACGGCGGGCAGCATCATTCTGCCCGGCATCGTCATCTACATCTTTCTCTGGACCTGGATGCCGCTGCGGCCACCTCAGTCGGGCCAGACCGACTTGGGCGGCTCATAGCGCGAGAGCATCTGCAGATAGTTGCCGCGTTCGAAAGCCACCGGATCCGGTGAGTTCTTCTGGGAAAGACTGCCCTTGAGCTGACGCAGCGATTCGTATCCGTGCTGCTGCATCCACGCGAGCACACCGTCGTGCAGCCGTTCGATCTGCCCGGGGCCATTGGTCAACAGCGCGCTGCACAGATGCGTGACATCGGCTCCGCACAGCAACATCTTCAGCGCATCCTTCACCGTGTGTACCCCGCCGGTGGCCGCCAGCGACATGTTGACATGCCCGTACAGCAGCGCCATCCAGCGCATGGTGATCAATGCGTCCCGTGATCGGGAAAGGCTGAGGGTCTGTGACACCTCCATGCTGTCGAGATCGAGATCCGGCTGGTAAAAGCGGTTGAACAGCGCGATGCCCGAGGCGCCCGCCGCCTCGATCCGCTGCACGAGGTTGCCGAGCGAGCTGTAGTGAGGGAAGAGCTTGACGCCCACCGGTATGCTCACCTGGCGTACGGTCGCGCTGAGGATGTCGATCACGCGCTGCTCGACCGCGGCCGGCGCCTCGCTGAAATCGGCGGCGATGTAGTAGATGTTGAGTTCGAGTCCGTCTGCGCCGGCTTCCTGGATCGCCCTGGCGTGGCGCACCCAGCCGCCGAGCGTGGTGCCGTTCAGGCTGGCGATGACCGGGATTTCGAGCGCCTCCTTGAGGCGCCGGACCTGTTCCAGGTACTCATCCCGGCGCCCCGGATAGACCTCGGCCATCGGCAGGTAGCTCGAGGCTTCACCGTGACCGAGATCCTGTTCGTGGGCCAACTGGATCGCCTGCTGCTCGTCGGCCTCGATTTCCTCCTCGAACAGCGAGTACATGACGAGAGCGGATGCCCCGGCATCTTCGAGCTGGCGCGCAGGATCCAGGCGCTTGGTCAGGGGGGAAGAGGAGGGGACAAAGGGGTTCTTCAACGCCAGTCCCATATAGGTCGTGCTGAGATCCATGGACTCGGTAGCCTCCGCGGTTGTGTTCATCAGACGAATCATCATCTGACAGGTCATCCTGATTGCCGGTAGCCGG
>JAHDYN010000443.1 GCA_023383735.1 Gammaproteobacteria bacterium
GCTTGATGTCATGGATGAAACCCATGTCGAGCATGCGGTCGGCTTCATCGAGCACGAGGATTTCGATCTTCGACAGGTCGATGGTGCGCTGCTGCACATGATCGAGCAGGCGCCCCGGCGTGGCGACAACGATATCAGTACCTCGGCGCAGGCTCTCCGCCTGTGGATTGAAACCCACACCACCAAATACGACCGTGACCGCCATCGGCGTGTAGCGCCCGTAGGTCCGCGCGCTTTCCGCGACCTGCGCCGCGAGCTCGCGGGTCGGCACCAGCACCAGGGCACGCGGTGCGCGCCAGCCGTTGCGGGCCGTGCCGGCAGGCGCATCGGCCTTCGGCGTGCCCAGCAACTGCAGGATCGGCAGGGTAAAGCCGGCTGTCTTGCCGGTGCCCGTCTGCGCACCAGCCAGCAGGTCACGGCCGGCCAGTACTTCGGGAATTGCGCGGGCCTGTACAGGCGTCGGGGTTACGTAACCGTTATCCGCAATGGCGCGCAACAGTTCGGGCTTCAACCCGAGCGTTTGAAATGACATCTTGTATTTTCCTCTCCAGCCTGCAGAGCGTCCCGTGTCATCGGGAAGTCCTCTGGTCCGGTAGAGGCAGGGTAATGGTCTCGGATGTTTCCGGAACGTTGCCGCAAGCGGCGATGCCGTGCGGAGTTCCAGTGCAAAAACTGCGAGAAATGAACGGGCTGACCGGACGAAAGCCTGTTTAGCAGCGGGCACCATACACGAAGGACGCCGGGTATCCAAGCAAACAGCCCGGCTTCCCGGTCTCAGCGCAGCGCAAGCGCCATGACCACTGCGCCGTTTTCGAAGCTGCCCTCGGCGGGCGAGATCAGGAATACCCGCCCCGGATCAATGCCGGTATCGGTCAGCAGTTTCTCCTGCACCGCCTCGGCACGTTTTCGGGCCAGCGCATACAGGTCATCCTCGGTGACCGTCATGCCCTCACGCATCGCCTGCTCGAGCCGCTCGATCCTTGCCTCCGGCGTATCCGCCACGGATGCCGCGCCCGACGCCGCCGGGGCCGGCTCCGGCAATTTCGCATTGGCTCCGTATGTCTTGCGGAATGCGGTAGTGAGCTGGCGCAGATAGTCCTCCCGATCGGCGCTCAGCTCCGCAAAAACCACCCCGTCCGCCGGCTGTCGCTTCGCCAGCAGCTCCGCCTTCTTCGCTGCAACGACGCTGCGCCTCAGGCGGGCCTCGACCAGCTCCGCGGTATCCGCCTCCCGGTTGAATGCCGCGGGTATATCCAGCGCCAGCCCCGGCCGCTCCACAAGTGCCTTCGCCAGTGAGTCCAGCTTCTGCTGCGCGGCTTCGTCGAGCCGCGCCTTGCCGGCCGGAAAGCTGATGAGGTTCAGGTCTTCGCCGCCGCCGAAGAGATTGCCGAGCAGGGCAAACGGCGCGGTCACCGCCTTGCTGAGCAGATTGACGAAGACCTTCCAGACGATCGGCCCGACGCGGAACTGGGGATCGTCAAGGCTGCCGGCCACCGGCAGTTTGATATCGATGACGCCGTTGCGGTCCTTGAGCAGGGCCACGGCCAGCTTGAGCGGCAAGCCGATCGAATCGGGACTCTCGACCTTGTCGCCGAGTTCGAGCTGGTCGATGACGATCCGGTGGTCGGCATCGAGCTGCCGATCATTGAGCTTGTAGTTGAGGTCCGCCGACAGCTTGCCACGCCGGATGGTGTAACCCGCAAAGCGCCCGGAGTATGGCGTGAAGGAGGCCATCTCGATATTGCTGAAGTTCATCGCCATGTCGAGCCAGGCCTCGGCCGCCAGCGGATTGACCTCGCCGCGAATCGTCACCGGCGAGAAGCGGTCGACCTGGCCGTCGAGCTCCACCCT
>JAHDYN010000444.1 GCA_023383735.1 Gammaproteobacteria bacterium
CCACCGGCGTCGCGCTCGGTGTACTCGACACAGCAGGCGTTCTTCTGCGCCAGCAGGTTGGTGAACTCGACAAAGGTCAGCAGTTCGCTCTTTTCCAGTGCAAAGGTGTAGGCGACCCGCAGGTCGACCGACTTGAAGGCATCAAAGCGCGTGGCGTTTCTTGCACCGATCACCACCGGCGGCACTTCGCCGGGCGGCGCAGGACCAAGCGAGACCGGCGTGGTCGGCCAGCCG
The DNA here is from genome assembly GCA_023383735.1 of Gammaproteobacteria bacterium. Classification (GTDB taxonomy): domain Bacteria; phylum Pseudomonadota; class Gammaproteobacteria; order Steroidobacterales; genus SHZI01. The sequence goes on from JAHDYN010000444.1 coordinate 235, forward strand.
GTGTGCCAGGTGCCGGCCAGCGTGATGTCCCAGGGTCCCTTGATCCAGTTGAGACCGGCATTGAATGAATGGGTCTGGTCCCAGCTGCGCTCCACGTCCGCGCCATCGATGTGGTCTTCGACCTCCGACCAGGTGTAGCTCAGCCACCAGCCCCAGGGCCCGGCACCGCGCCGGTTGAGCAGCAGCTCAACGCCGCGCGCGCTGCCCGAGGTCGCGGGCACTTCGATGCGATCGGTCTGCAGCTCCGGTATCAGCACCAGCGGATCAAACTGGTTCTCGAAACGCGGCCGCAGTTCGTCGTAGTCCTTGTAATAGGCCTCGAGCCGCACGCGCATGCGGTTGGCCAGCTCGTGTTCGGCGCTGAGGATCAGGTGGTCGGCACGCTGTGCCGGAAAGAAGTTCTCGATACCATCCTCGAGCTGCAGCTCGTTGATCGCCTGCGCCTGGAAAAAGCGGCCCCAGCTTGCCCGCAGCTCCGTGCGTGGAGTCGGGTCGTAGCGGAGGCCGAGCCGCGGGCTGAGCTGCGTGCCGCCATCGACATGATCCCAGGTCTGGTTGTCCCAGCGCATGCCGAGCTCGCCGGTCAGTCGATCGCTCATGCGCCAGCGGCCGCTGACAAATGCACCCATCCGGCTGCCATCAGGCTGCAGGGCTGACTGCCGGACGGTGAGGCTCGGCGGTGACTCCGGCCACGGCGTCCCTGCAAACACCTCCAGACTGCTGGAATAGGCGTAATGCGCATCGAGCAGCCCAAGGTCCAGGCCATAACGAAACAGCAGCTGGTCATCGCCCTGCTGCAGTTCGAGCTTGAGATTCGTTGCGGTATGGCTGCGGTGATCGTGCACATCGCCCAGCCGCTCACCGGGGTCATCGACCGTTCCGTCGCGATCGTTGTCGACATTCGTGTAGGACAGCAATGCCCATCCCGAAAGCCGCTCCGACCAGCGATGCCCGGCCGTGGCCCAGACATAGGCGCTGCGGTCACCGACCTTGGCGAACTCGGTCTCCTGCGAGTTGTTCACCCGCAGATGGTCATCGACGACCAGCAGATGCAGGGCCCCGCTCGTGTCGTCCGAAAAGTCGTATTCGACCTTCGAAAAGGAATCCAGGTACTTGGGTTCACCGAGATTGCTGTTGACCAGCTTGATGGCATCGGCAAGATTGCTGCGCCGGCCGGACAGGAGCCAGCGGCCCCGGCCCTCATCGAAGTTGCCGCCGGCGAGGCCGCTGGTGTGATAGAGGGAGGCACCGATCGCGCGCATGCCGTCGGCCGGCGGCACGACCGAGCGCACGTCGACCACCGCGCTCATCCGGTCACCGTAGTGCACCGGAAAACCGCCGGCATAGACATCCATGGCACCGACGATTTCGGCATCGAGCACGCTGACCGGGCTGAAGAAGTTTTTCAGGTGAAAGGGTTCGGACAAGGGCATCCCGTCGAGCACGATCTCCGTCTCGTTTTCCTCGCCGCCACGGATATGCGCCAGGCCGGAGATCCCGTTGCTGGCCGCACCCGGCAGGCGGTGTACCGCGCGCAGGCTCTCATCGGCCAGCTTCGGCAGGGCACGCAGCTCGTCCTGCATCAGCAGGGTACTGACGCCGGCTT
>JAHDYN010000445.1 GCA_023383735.1 Gammaproteobacteria bacterium
GGCCATCGCCAGTTCCAGCAGCTTGATCTCGTGCTGAGCGCATATCGCACTGAACTTCTCCACGATGTCGAGATTGGCCTCGCTGGAGAACGCACTGCTGCCAAACGAGCCCCACTTCGCCAGGCGGCTGCCCTCGGGCAGCGGTGCACCCTTGCGGTACTTGCCGGTCAGGAGCCCGCTCTCCAGCGGAAAATACGGCAGGATGCCGAGACCATAGGCACTGGCAGCCGGTACGAGTTCCCGCTCGATGTCGCGGGTGATCAGGCTCCAGCGGTTCTGTGCCGAAACAAAAGCGTTGAGGTTGTGTGCCCTGGCCGTCCAGGCGGCCTCCACGAGTTGCCAGCCGGCGTAGTTCGAATGCCCGATGTAGCGCACCTTGCCCTGGCGGACCAGGTCATCCAGTGCGCGCAAGGTCTCCTCGACCGGCGTCTTCGCATCCGGAAAGTGCATCTGGTAAAGATCGATGTAATCAGTACCGAGCCGCTGCAGGCTGGCCTCCACCGCCGCATGTATATAGCGGCGCGATCCACCCTGCATGTCGCGCCGGGAGGAGGACATCGGCCCGGCAAACTTGGTCGCGATCACGACTTCCTGGCGCCGTTTGCCGAGTGCCCGCCCCAGCCAGACCTCCGACTTGCCGCGATCACCGTAGATGTCGGCGGTATCGAAAAAATTGATGCCCAGCTCCATCGCGCGGTGCACGATGGCAGCCGACGCTTCCTCCTCGATCGACATGCCGAAGGGCATGCAGCCCAGGCCGATGACGGAGACCTGCAGGCCGGAGCGGCCCAGATTGCGGTATTCCATGTGCGTTTTCCTGTTCAGACCTTGCGGGTTCGGGTTGCGGCAATCGAAATCTGCGGATGCCAAGTCTGCTCGGTGCGTACGCCGCGGCGATCGAGCTGCATCAGCATGGCATCGATCAGGTACGGCCGGCCCTCACGCGTCACGGCAATCGCCCGCTTCAGCGCCTTGCGGAAACCGGCGGGATCGGTCGCCCGCTCGGCCGGAATGGCAAAACTCCTGGCCAGGCCGGCAAAATCCACCAGCGGATCACCCAGATAGCAACTGACGTCTTTCCACAGGTCCCGGGTGTCCTGGTTGCCGAGCAAGGGCGAGTTGTTCTGGATGCGATTGCGCTCGTTATCGTAACTGCGATTGTTCATCACGACGATGATCACCGGGATTTCATGCCGCGCTGCGGTCCACAGCGCCTCGACCTGCCCGAACAGCAGCGCGCCGTCACCGACCATGCAGACCACCTGCTTGTCGGGCTGCGCGATCTTCACGCCCAGCGCCGCTCCGATGCCCCAACCCAGCGCAAAGCCCGTGGTCTGGCCAATCAGCCGCTTCCTGCCTCGGTCCAGGTTCAGCCAGTAGAACGGCGAGCGGTAATCCAGCTCCGGAACGATGATCGCATCCGGCTCAAGCTGCTCATCGAGTTCGGCCGAAACACGCGGCCAGGACATCGGACTCGCATTCCAGTATTCCCGCGCATCGGCTTTGCGCCGCGCATCAGCCGTCGCCTGGACGTCGCGCGCCTTGGTCAGGCGCTCCGCAGCGATGGTCTGCAGCCGGTCGGCAGTCGCCAGGCCGCGCACGGCATCGTTGAGCGCGACGAGCGTCTCTTTCATGCCGGCGGCGATGGCCACGTCGGTCGGATAGGTATTGCCGATCTCGCCGAACTCGATGCGCGCGTGCACGAGCTTTGCCGCGCGCGGCGGCGGTGGCGCAAACACCGTCGGATCCGGCATCGGCCCGCCCAGATTGACGAAAACATCTGTTTTGGCCAGATCGCGCGGAATGCCCAGGCCATAAAAGCCG
>JAHDYN010000010.1 GCA_023383735.1 Gammaproteobacteria bacterium
TTCTGTACGCCATCAGGCTTGATGATGGAAAGCGTTCGTTCAATCGTCATGGATGCTCCAGTACTCAACGGTTTCGGGGTTATTCGACAGTAAAACTCTCGCCGCAGCCACACTCGCCTTTGGCCTTGGGATTGCGGAAGCGGAAGGCCTCGTTCAGGCCCTCGCGGACAAAATCGACTTCGGTGCCATCGATCACGGCCAGCGCCTCGCGATCGACGACGACCTGCACGCCGGCCTGCTCGAAGATCACATCCTCGGGCGTGACCGATTCGGCCAGGCTGACCACATAGGCCATTCCCGAGCAGCCGGTGCGGCGGATACCGATACGCAGGCCCACGCCGGCGGCCTTGGCGGGATCAGGCTTGCCAATGAATGCGCGCGCCCTTTTCAGGGCGTTCTCAGTCAGTACGACCGCCACCTTCACATCCTCTTATAAGGGAATACGCTACCCGCCATTGTCCCAAGCTGCCGAGCACTTGTGCAAGGCATCCTGAATGATCAGCAGCCGGCCCGTCTTGTGCGCCGGCACATCGAGCGGCGCGCGCAGGCTCAGGGCGTCGAAAGCCTGCAGTTCCGCCCGCGTGCAGCCGGCGAGCTTCCCCGCTGCGAGGCTGCAGGCGGCGATGGTGTGCGGGCAGCCCCAGGCCTGCCAGGCGAGGGCCAGGACCCGTGCGGCCTCGTGTCGCAGCTCGAATACCACCCAGGCACCCTGCTCCAGGGAACCTCCCTCGCCGCGGACCAGGGTGCCCGGACCGGGCGGCAGTGCCCCGGCATGCCGGGGCGCGGCGAAATGCAGGGCAACTTCGCCGGAATAGTCCATGGCTCAGCCCCCGGCCACGCTGACAGGGCTGAAACTGCGCAGATGCGCCACGGCCTGCACGACACAACCGACCGCAAAATCGATCTCGGCGGCCGTGCTCGCCCTGCCGAAGGAGAAGCGTATCGAACTCTGCGCCAGTGCCACCGGACGACCGAGCGCGCGCAGCACCGGCGAGGCCTCGTTGCTCAGGCTGGTGCAGGCCGAACCGCTGGCCACGCACAGACCGCCAAGACTGTAGAAGAGGCTCTCGCCCTCGACACCGGCGACGCTCACGTTGAGGATGTGGCCGCTGCGCTGCCCGACATGCCCGTTGAGCAGGATGCCGGGCAGTTGCTGCAGTCCGGCCCACAGCCGGTCGCGCAAGGCCCGCACATGCTGCGCTTCATCCGGCAGGCGCTCTGCAGCGAGGCGAAAAGCCTCGCCCATGCCGGCGACCTGATGGGTGGCAACCGTGCCCGGACGCAGACCGCGCTCCTGGCCGCCGCCAAACAGCAGTGGCGCCACCCGCCGCACACGCTCCTGATCGATGAACAGTGCACCGACACCTTTGGGGCCATACAGCTTGTGCGCAGACAGCGAGAGCAGATCGATCTGCTGGGCACGCACATCGATCACTTCGCGGCCGGCACTCTGCGCCGCGTCCACGTGCAGCAGCACGTCATGGCGCCGGCAGATCGCGCCGATCGCGCCGACGTCCAGGATGACACCCGTCTCGTTGTTCACGTGCATCAGCGAGACCAGCACGGTATCCGGCTCAAGCGCGGCCTCGACGGCGGCGGGCGCAATCAGGCCATCGGCATCCGGCCTGAGCCAGGTGATGCGCCAGCCCCGCGCGGCAAGGTGCCGGCAGCTCTCGATGACCGCCTTGTGTTCGGTGAGCGCGGTCACCAGGTGCCGGCCACGCGTCTCGCGAAACTGCGCGGTACCGATCACTGCCAGGTTGTCGGACTCGGTGGCACCCGAGGTGAAGATGATCTCGGCAGGCTGTGCGTTGACCAGCGCCGCCACCTGCGCGCGCGCCTTTTCCACCAGCGCCTGCGCTGCACGGCCCGCCGCATGGCCGAGGGCGGCGGGATTTGCCGCCAGCGCCCGCCTGCCCAGGCAATCGTTCATCAGCGCAGCAACGGCAGGATCCACCGGCGTGCTGGCCGCGTAATCCAGATAGACCGGCAACTGCATGCTCACAACCGCACGTTCAGGGCTTCGGCCGGGGCCCTGAACCGGGCGCCACGGCGCTGAGTATGCCGCGCAGGATGTTCAGCTCGTTCTCATCCACCTGCGCACGGTTGAACAGGCGACGCAGGCGGCGCATCAGGTGGCGCGGATTCTGCGGATTCAGAAAACCGCTGGCGAGCAGCACGCGTTCGAAGTGCTCGTAGAAGAGCTCCATCGCCGCGGGACCGGCCAGCGGCGATTCGCGCGGCGGCAATTCGCGCTCGAGGATCTGCTGCTGGCGCAGTTCGTAGGCGAGGATCTGCACGGCCTGGGAAAGATTCAGCGAGCTGTAGTCCGGATTGGCGGGGATGTAGACAATCGCGCTGCAGAGGTCGAGTTGCTCGTTGGCGAGCCCGGAACGCTCCGGCCCGAAGACCAGCGCCACCGGCTTGCTGGCCGCATTTTCCATGGCCTGCCGCGCGCACTCGCGCGGATCCACCTCTGGGCAGCCGATGCGCCGGTGGCGGGCGCTGGCACCGAGCACCAGGCCACACCCCTCCAGCGCCTCGGGCAGGCTGGCGACCGCTCGCGCCCCGTGCAGGACGTCCTGGGCACCCGAGGCCATGGCGCGGGAATCCGGGCAGATGTATTCCGGCGGGGGATTGACCAGGTACAGCTGGTCAAAGCCCATGGTCTTGATGGCCCGGGCCACGGAACCGATGTTGCCCGGGTGAGTGGGCTCGAAGAGCACGAAGCGGATGTCGGGTGCACTGGACATGGGACGGCATTGTAAGCTGGCGGCGCGCGCGCCGATGCGTACAATGGCCGCCCCGCGCGACAGGCAGACAAATCCATGCAGGCACTGCTGAATACGGCCATCCAGGCGGCACGCCGGGCCGGCGACATCGCCATCCGCTCGCTGTCACGCCTCGACCAGCTCGAGATCAAGGCCAAGGCGCGCAATGAATACGTCACGCAGGTCGACCAGGCGGCCGAACAGGCCATCATCGAGAGCATCCACAAACGCTACCCGGACCACGCGATCCTGGCCGAGGAGTCGGGACGGCAGGGCAGCAGCGAGTTCGTCTGGATCATCGACCCGCTCGATGGCACGACCAACTTCCTGCACGGCTTCCCGACCTTTTCGGTTTCGATCGCCCTGCGCAAACGCGATGTCCTGGAGGTGGGCGTGGTCTACGATCCCTGCCGCCAGGAGCTGTTCACGACCATGCGCGGGCGTGGCGCCCAGCTCGACGGCAAGCGCATCCGCGTCAGCGAACGCCGGGAACTCGAAGGCACCCTGATCGGCACCGGCTTTCCGTACCGTGCCAACACCCGCTGGATGAATACCTACCTCGGCATGCTCGGCAGCGTCATGGAAAACACCGCCGGCGTGCGCCGCCCCGGCTCGGCCGCACTCGACCTGTGTTATCTGGCCGCCGGCCGGCTGGACGGCTTTTTCGAGTTCGGCCTGGAGAGCTGGGACATGGCGGCCGGCACACTGATGATCCAGGAAGCCGGCGGCGTGGTCAGCAGCCTGACCGGCGGCGGCTCACATCTGGACAGCGGCAATGTGCTGGCCGGCAATCTGAAGATTCACGACGCGCTGCGTGAACTGTTCACGCCACATCTGAACGCCGACACCGGCCCGGCCTGAACAACGGCAAGGGCAAGACACCCCGGCCGGCTCCGCCCCGGCCGGCACGTTGGAGCCTCAGGGCATCGAGTCGACTTCGCCTTCGCCCTTTTCCGCTTTCGGCGGTATCAGGTCGGCAGCCGTGGCCTTCAGCGACAGCGCGAGCGCACTGGCAACGAAGATCGACGAATAGGTGCCGATGACGATGCCGATGGTCAGGGCACTGGCAAAACCGCGCAGCGTCTCACCGCCGAACAACAGCATGGCGATCACCATGAGCATGGTCAGGAAGCTGGTCATGATGGTGCGGCCAAGTGTCTCGTTGACCGAGATGTTCATGATCTCTTCCGGTTCGCCGCGGCGGATCTTGCGGAAATTCTCGCGGATCCGGTCGAAGACCACGATCGTGTCATTGACCGAGTAGCCGACGATGGCCAGCATCGCCGCCAGCACCGAGAGGTCGAAGGTCAGACCGGTCAGTGCAAAAAAGCCCAGCGTGATGACCGGATCGTGCAGGGTCGCAGCGATCGCACCCAGCGCAAACTTCCACTGAAAGCGCAGCATGATGTAGGCCATGATCATGATCATGGCGAACAGCATCGCCAGGGCGCCCTGCTCGGTGAGTTCCTCGCCGACCTGCGGGCCGACGAACTCCGTGCGACGCAGCTCGACCGTGGGATCGCCGGCCTTGAGCACGGCAATGATCTGCCCGGCCACGACCTTGTTGTCGAGGCCTTCACGCGGCAGCACGCGGATCATCACGTCGCTCGCGGTACCGAAGTTCTGTACCTGCGCATCGCCGTAATTGCCGGCCGCCAGCCGTGCGCGGATGTCGGGCAGGTCTGCAGGCCCCTGGTATCCCAGCTCCAGCAGCACGCCGCCAGTGAAGTCGATGCCGAAGTTGAGGCCGCGCACACCGGGAATCAGCAGGATCAGCGAACCGACCATCAGGATGGTCGAGAACACGGCTGCGATGCGCCGCTGGCCGAGGAAGTTCAGGTTGCTCTTGGCGTTGAATAATTCCATGCTGCCATCCGTCAGACAGAGAGTCGCTCGACCTTGCGGCCACCGTAGACGAGGTTCACCACCGCACGCGTCACCGTCAGCGCCGTGAACATTGAAGTCATGATGCCGAGGCACAACACCACGGCAAAGCCCTTGATCGGCCCGCTGCCGAAGGCAAACAGCACGATGCCGGCGATCAGCGTGGTGATGTTTGCATCCGCGATGGTCGAGAACACCTTGTCGTAACCGGCCGAGATCGCCGCCTGCGGCGTACTGCCATTGCGCACTTCCTCGCGGATGCGTTCATTGATCAGCACGTTGGCATCGACCGCCATGCCGATGGTCAGCACGATGCCGGCAATGCCGGGCAGGGTGAGCGCGGCCTGCAGCAGCGAGAGCAGCGCCACGATCAGCACCACGTTGACCAGCAGGCCGATATTCGCGATCAGGCCGAATACCCGGTAATAGATCAGCATGAACAAGCCGACAAACAGGAAGCCGTAGAGAAAAGCCTCGATGCCGCGATCGATGTTGTCCTGACCAAGGCTCGGGCCGATGGTGCGCTCCTCGATCTTGTAGACGGGCGCTGCCAGTGCGCCGGCACGCAGCAGCAGGGCCAGGTCGCGCGCTTCGAAGGTGTCGAGGCCGGTGATCTGGAAGCTGTTGCTGAAGACGCCGTTGATGGTGGCGACGTTGATGACCTCGCGCTCCACACGCGGCACCTCGATCTTCTTGCCATCGCGCTCGACCGTCTCGCGCTTCTGTTCGATGAACACCACGGCCATGGGCTTTTTCAGGTTCTCGCGGGTGGTTTCCAGCATGCTGCGCGCGCCCTTGCTGTCGAGGCGCACGTTCACGATTGCCTGGCCCTGGTCAAAACCCTGGCTGGCATCGACGAGCTGGTCGCCGGTGACGATCACACGGCGCTTGAGCACGACCGGTCCGCCGTCGCGCGACTGGAACAGCTCGCAACCCAGCGGCGCACGGCCGGTGCGCTCGACCTCGAGCGGATTTGCATCGTCGCAGACCAGGCGGAATTCGAGTGTCGCGGTGGCGCCGAGCACGCGCTCGGCCTGGGCCGGATCCTGCACGCCCGGCAACTGCACCACGATCCGGTCCACACCCTGGCGCTGCACCACCGGCTCGGCGACACCGAGCTCGTTGACACGGTTGCGCAGGGTGGTGACGTTCTGCTGGATGGCGAAATCCTCGCGTTCCTTGATCTGCACCGGCGTCATTCTCACGACGATCACGGCCGACCCGCCGCTCACGCGCCGCTCGATGTCGAGCGCCGGGTCTGCATCGTTCAGCAGTTCTTCGGCGCGGTCGGCATCAGCGGCATCCGGCAGGCGGATCAGTACTTCGTCGCCGGTCACGCTGATGCTGCGGCGGATGCGGTTGTCGCGCAGCAACTTGTTGAAGTCGCTCGCATAGCTGTCCAGCCGCTGCTTGATGGCGGTGGAGATGTCTACCTCAAAGAGAAAATGCACACCACCGCGCAAGTCGAGGCCCAGCGGCACCGGTCGCAGGCCGATCGCGCGCAGCCATGCCGGTGTGTTCGGCGTGAGCGTCAGCGCAACCACGTAGTCCTTGCCGAGCACCTCACGCAGTGAATCGGCGGCCTTGAGCTGCACGTCCACCGAAGGGAACCGAACCATCAGGCGGCCCTTGTCGAGGTATGGCGCCGCGCCCTCGATCTGCTGGGACGCGATCACCTGCTTCACGCGCTCGATGCCGCTGTCGGTCAGGGGTTCGCCGCTGGACAGTCCCACCTGCACCGCCGGCGCCTCGCCGAACAGGTTGGGCAGCGAAATCAGCAGACCGGCCGCCACGGCGACGACCACAATCAGGTTCTTCCAGAGCGGAAAGCGATTCATGAGCAGCAGGTTCCCGAAATTCCGGCGGGCAAACTTGGGCCATGCTTAAAGGTCGGCGGCCGGCATGGACTGGCAGGACCCTGAAGCACGGCGGATATCACGCGTTCTTGATCGTCCCTTTGGGCATCACCGCGCTGATGGTGTGCCGCTGCACCACCACCTCGACACCACTGGCAATCTCCACATGCAGGAAGTCGTCCTTGATGGATGTCACCTTGCCCAGCATGCCGCCGGCGGTACTGACCTCGTCACCGACCGCCAGGGCCGCCATCATGGCCTTGTGTTCCTTCTGGCGCTTCTGTTGCGGCCGCATGATCATGAAATAGATCACCAGCAGGATGATGAACATCAGCAGCATGGTGACCCACGGGTCCTGTGCCGGCGCGGCGGCGCCCTGCGCCATGGCGTCCTGGATGAAAAAGCCCATTTATTGACCTTGGTTAGCTGAAAAAAGGCGCGTCATTATGGCATGGAAACCGCTGATTGCTGCCGGGCCAGGAACTCGGCGGCAAAGGCATCCAGCTCGCCCCGCCCGATCGCGGCGCGCAGCCGGACCATGAGTTGTACATAAAAATGCAGGTTGTGGATGGTATTGAGCCGTGAACCGAGCATCTCGCCGCATTGGTCGAGGTGCCGCAGGTAGGCGCGGCTGTAGTTCCGGCAGGTATAGCAGCTGCAGCCTGGCTCGATAGGCAGCGGGTCGTCCCGGTACCGCGCATTGCGGATCCGCACCACCCCGTCGCCGGTGAACAGCGAACCGTTGCGGGCGTTGCGCGTGGGCATCACGCAATCGAACATGTCCACGCCGCGGAGCACTGCCTTGACGATGTCCGAGGGCGTGCCTACCCCCATGAGATAGCGCGGCTGTGTGACCGGCATCTGCGGCAGCAGGTGGTCGAGGACCCGCAGCCGGTCGTCCTCCGGCTCGCCGACCGACAGGCCGCCGATCGCCAGGCCGTCGAAACCGATGTCCAGCAGCCCGGCCAGCGACTCGCTGCGCAGCGACTCGTGCATGCCGCCCTGCACGATGCCGAACAGCGCCGAACCGGCCTCTGGCGCCGTGCCGGCATCGAAGGCGGTACGGCTGCGCGCTGCCCAGCGCAGCGAGAGTTCCATGGAGGCGCGCGCCACCGCTTCCGTCGCCGGGTAGTCGGTGCATTCGTCAAAGATCATCTGGATGTCGCTGCCGAGCTGCGCCTGCACCTCCATGGCGCGCTCCGGTGACAGGAACACCAGGCTCCCATCGATCGGCGCACGAAACTCGACACCCGCTTCGCTGATTTTGTTCTTGGTGGCGAGGCTCCACACCTGGAACCCGCCCGAGTCGGTCAGGATCGGCCGCTGCCAGTGCATGAAGCGGTGCAGGCCGCCGAGCGTCTGCATCAGCTCGCCGCCTGGCCGCAGCATCAGGTGAAAGGTGTTGCCGAGAATGATCTCTGCGCCCAGCGACTCCAGATCCTCGGGCGTCAGCGTCTTTACCGCGCCATAGGTGCCAACCGGCATGAACACCGGCGTATCGACCACACCATGGGCGAGCCTCAGCCGGCCGCAGCGCGCCGCACCATCGGTGGCCAGCAGCTCAAAGCTGAAAACAGCGCTCATGGCGTTCCGCTGTCCCGGCACAGAAACATCGCATCTCCATAACTGAAGAAACGGTAGCGGCGGGCCACCGCTTCCCGGTAGGCCGCCATCACCCGCTCCATGCCGCCAAAGGCGGCGACCAGCATCAACAGCGAGGACTCCGGCAGATGAAAGTTCGTGACCAGTGCATCCACCACCTGGAAACGATAACCCGGGCGGATGAACAGGCTGGTCTCGCCGTCAAAGGGCCGCAGCACACCGGCGCCGGCGGCTGTCTCGAGTCCGCGCACGGCCGTCGTGCCCACCGCCACCACGCGCCCGCCGCGCGCACGACAATCGGCCACCGCCGCACACAGCTCTGTCGATACCGTCAGACGCTCCGCATGCAGGCGTCCGGTCTTCAGGTGGTGCGGCCGCAGAGGCGCGAACGTGCCTGCACCCACGTGCAAGGTCAAGCGGCCAAAGGCGACGCCCTGCGCAGAAAGCCTCGCCAGCAGGGCCGCGTCGAAATGCAGGCCGGCGGTCGGTGCCGCCACCGAACCACGCTCACGGGCATAGACGGTCTGGTAGCGCTCCCGGTCTGCGCTCTCGTCTGTCCGGCGGATATAAGGTGGCAGCGGCACATGGCCGGCCTCGTCGAGCAGCTCGACCACCGGCCGCGCAAAACGCAGCACGAAAAACTCGTCCTGGCGGCGGAGCACCGTCGCCTCCACCTCGCCATCGAAGGACAGGACGGCACCAGGCTTCGGCGCATGGCTGGAGCGCAACTGCACCAGCGCCTCGTCCGGCGACAGCACCCGCTCCAGCAGCATTTCCACCCGGCCACCGCTGGCCTTGGCGCCATACAGCCGGGCCGGGAGGACGCGGGTGTCATTCACCACCAGCAGGTCACCCGACCGCAGCAGGCCAGGCAGTTCGGCGAACTGCCGGTCATTGAGCACCCCGCCTGCCCCGACCTCGAGCAGCCGGCTGGCGGTGCGCTCCGGCAGCGGCTGCTGGGCGATCAGCTCGGGGGGCAGCTCGAAATTGAAATCGGCGGGATCCATGCCGGGCGCATCCTAAAGAAGTCGCGCCCGGTTAGCAGCACCTGAGGGCAAACCATCGTGTAAACTGCCGGCCCGCGCCGGGATGGCGGAACTGGTAGACGCGGCGGACTCAAAATCCGTTGGTGGTGACATCGTGTGGGTTCAAGTCCCTCTCCCGGCACCATATTTTGGCCCAGCAAGCATTGACGGCATCAGCCGGGACGGCCTCCAGCCATGACCGTACACAGCTTCTTTCCCACGCAGGTCTACTCGGCACACCTGCGGCACGCCGGCTGGCTGCGCTTCAATCGCGAACTGCTGCGCGAATGTCAGCAGGTGCGCGAGCACGATGAGGCCGGCCAGAAGTGGTGTAAAAAAAACTACCCGGGCGGCTACACCTCATACGGCAGCCTCTGCCACATGCAGAAGATGTCCTCGACCTTCGAGGCGCTGGAGAAAAAAATCAACCGGCACGTCAAGGCCTATGCCCGCGCGCTCGAACTCGACATGACGGGCCGCGAACTGACGATGACCGATTGCTGGATCAACATCATGCCGGAGCATGTGGTGCACGGCCTGCACATCCACCCGACCTCGACCATCAGCGGCACCTATTACGTGCAGACGCCGAAGGGCTGCTCGGGACTGAAGTTCGAGGACCCGCGCCTGGACCGCTTCATGGCGTCACCGCCGCGCAAGGCCGACTGCAGCCCGGAAAACCAGCCGTGGATCACCATCCCGGCGAAGGCCGGCAACGTGGTGCTGTTCGAAAGCTGGATACGGCACGAGGTGCCGATCAACCAGCGCCGCGCCGAACGCATCAGCATCAGCTTCAACTACAACTGGTTCTGAGCCGCCTCAGGCGATCTGCAGCCAGACTGATTTCAGGAACGCCGGTTCGGCACGGCTGAGCGGAAAATCCGGCGGCTGCGGCACGTAATGCCGTTGCAGGATGTGCCGTCCACCGGCATGCACGGCTGCTTCCACGCTGGCGATGAAGGCTTCAGGCGGCCAGTTCGCCGCGTTGCTGGACGCAAACAACACACCCTTCGGCTTGAGCAGCGGCAGGGCGAGCGCCACCAGCCGCCCGTAATCCTGCGTGGCGCGAAACATGCCCTGCGCCTTCGACTGCGAAAAGGTCGGCGGATCGAGCACGATCACATCGAACAGCCGGGATTTTTTTGCGAAGCGCCGCAGCCAGTCGAAGACATCCCCATAGATGAAATCATGCCGTGACGGATCGAGCCCGTTCAGCAGGAAGTTTCGCTGCCCCCACGCCAGGTACTTCTTCGACAGGTCGAGGCTGGTGGTGTGCGCGCCGCGCTGCGCCGCACAGACCGAAAAGCCGCAGGTATAGGCGAAGGTATTGAGCACGCTGAAATCGCCGTCTGTCACACCCTCGCGCAGCGGAAAGGCGGCCGCGACATGCCCGGTGACCAGTCGCCGCCGGTTGTCCCGCTGATCGAGAAACAGCCCGGTGGAGTAACCCTCACCCACACTCATTTCGAAACGCAGGCCGTTCTCCAGGATGGTGAACGGACCGGCCAGCGGCTCGCCCGACACCAGCTGCGGGGAGGATTCCTCCGGTGTCGTGCGCCGCACCTGGCGGTTGAGGATCTTGTGATACACCGCTCTTGCACCCGGCACATCGGCCAGGCGCTTCAGCGCATCTGCCGACAGCTCCGCCGCCGACTGCGAGAGCAGCAGCTCGCCGAGCCGGTCCAGATACCAGCCCGGCCACTCATCGCTGGCGCCATGGATCAGCCGGTATGCATCCGTGCTGCCGGTATCGATCAGCGCGGTACGCAGCATCTGCCGTGCGTCCCCGTCGAAATCGGCCGGCGCGGCAAAGCTCATCGCGGCACCCGACGCCGGATGCTCAAGCCTCAGCTCGGCTGCATGCAGGCAGACGCGCGGCCACGGGCTGCCGCCATAGAGCGTGTCGCCGAGTATCGGAAAGCCGCGCTCTGCCGCGTGCACGCGGATCTGGTGCGTGCGCCCGGTGAGCGGCTGCGCTTCGACGAGTCCATCCGCCAGCTGGCGAAAGCGCGTCTCGGCGGGCTCGCCATCCGCACTGCCCACATAGCGATCGCCGGCGCGGACAATGCCCGACTTCACCACCTGCTCGCCGGCCGGTACCGCCCGGTCGGTGTGCAGCTGATAGACCTTGTGCACGCTGCGCGCGGCAAACTGCGCCGTCAGCGCGCGGTTCGCCAGCGGCGTCTTGCCGAACACCATCACGCCGCTGGTTTCCTTGTCGAGGCGGTGGATGATGGCCAGCGAGCCCCAGCGCGGTTCACGATGCTTCAGCCAGTCGTAGAGCCCTTCCCCGGCGTGGGGCGAGGGCGCGTGCGTGTTCAGGCCGGCGGGCTTGTTGACCACCAGCAGATGCTCGTCCTCGTGAATCAGGCAGGGCAGCACGCCCGCGCTTCCGCCTCAGCGGCTCTTGATGGCCAGCAGTTCCACCTCGAAGATCAGCGTCGCACCCGGCGGGATCACGCCGCCGGCACCGCGGTCGCCGTAGGCAATCGAGGACGGACAGACCAGCTGCGCCTTCTCGCCCACATGCATGCGCTGCACGCCTTCCGTCCAGCAGGGAATCACCTGGTTCAGGCCGAACTCGGCCGGCTCGCCACGATCCACCGAGCTGTCGAAGATCTTCCCGCCAGGCAGCGTGCCGTGATAGTGGACGCGCACCATGTCGGTGGCCTTCGGCTGCGCACCGGTGCCCGGCGTGAGCGTGCGGAACACCAGCCCCGATTCGGTCTGCACCGCACCGGGCTCCTGCGCCGCGCGCTGCAGATAGTCTGCCGCTGCCTGTTTTGCTTCAGGCGTCTGCCCGCTGCACCCCGTGCTCAACAACGCAGCCGCGACAAACACGGCACTGACCCGACGAATCATGCTGCACTCTCCTCTTCGCGCTCCAGACCGGCGCGCGGTCGATTCTGCGCCGCGCATCGCCATCACGCCACCCGCAGACGCCGATCCGCCTGCATGGCGCCCGCACTCCGTTGCGTTTAGCATGGCCAGCCATGCAACCGGCAGTAAACGCGAGATGGTGTGTGGCCCGCCTGCCCACCCGCGACGAGGACATCAGCAGCCGGCATTTCGCGTGGCAGGAATGCCGAATTCCCGAACTGCAGGACGGCGAGTTCCTGGTGAAGACCCTCTGCCTCGCACCGGCACCGGCGCAACGTGGTTATCTGGAACCCGGTTACAGCGATTTTCTGCCCGCGCTCGCCCCTGGCGAGGTCATGCGCGGCCGTGGCATCGGCCAGGTCATCGCCTCACGTCATCCCGACCATGCGGCAGGCGAGATCTTCGTCGGTTCGCTCGGCTGGCAGACGTACTCCATACAGAAGCCGCGCGGGGCCGAGTTCGTGTTCAGCACGCGCCGGATTCCACGCCCCGTGCAGCCGCTTTCCCTGCACCTCGGCATCCTCGGCCAGGCCGGCGCAACCGCCTGGTTCGGCCTGCTGGAGGTCGGCAACCTGCAGGCGGGCGATGCGGTGCTGGTCTCGGCCGCAGCCGGTGGCGTGGGCTCGGTGGCCGGGCAGATCGCCCGCATCAAGGGCGCAAGGCTGGTGGTCGGCACCGCTGGCAGCGATGCCAAATGCCGCTGGCTGTGCGACACGCTCGGCTACGACGTGGCGATCAACTACCAGACCGAAAACCTGCATGAGCGCCTGCGCGAGCTGTTCCCCACCGGCATCGACGTATTCTTCGACAACGTCGGCGGCGACATCCTCGACGCCGCGCTCGCCAACCTGGCAATGCACGCGCGCGTCGTGATCTGCGGATTCATCGCCAGCAACTACGCAGCCGAGCCACAGCCCGGGCCGGCCAACTACTCGCGCATCGTCTACAAGCGCGCCCGCATGGAGGGCTTCGTGCTGTTTGACTACTGGAACCGCTACCAGGAAGCCGAACAGGCCCTGCTCGGCTGGTATCGCGCCGGTTTGCTGAAGAACTGCGAGGACGTCACCGACGGCCTGGAAAACATGCCCGATGCGCTCGGCGAACTGTTCCGCGGCGGCAATACCGGCATCAAGATCTGCCGGGTCGCACCGGATCCGGAACAGCTGACCGGAGAGTGAGCGAGCGATCAGTCATCCGGACCCGTGCCGCCCCGGTATCCCACCTTGCGCTCGACCGCCAGATAGGACAAAAATTGCTCCACTGCAGCAGGCCCCAGGTCGCGAGGGTGGCGCCGCTCATGGAACAGGATAAAGCGATGCATCCAGTGCAGATACGTCTTCTCTGTCCGGTAGCTCATGTGCCGCGTGCGGATCTGCTCCCGCGCCGTCGTCAGCAATCCCGCTTCGCGACCCATGCCGCCAAACTCTCCTGCGCCCGCCAGGCGCTTGAACGACACCGATCCGTCGCCGGACCAGTATCGTCAGGGAGCTATATTTTTTGCCACCAGACAAACCGACGATTTCGGGGTGATACGTCGCCCCATTTAATCCCCCCAATTAATAGTTCGGCATAAGAAGATGCGGGGTTGATGAATGACTTCGATGGGCCAAAGGACTTGGGCAATTGTCGTCCTGATTACGAGCTTGGCATCATCCTGTGCCATACACAGAGGATCGCCAAGGCCAACGCTTGCACATGTCTTACAGTCTCTGCCATCGATCGGTACAGGAACTGACTTCGTAGAAAAGTTTGGTGAGCCGTTTTCCCTGGAGCGCTTGAAGCCCCTTGAGACTAGCACTAGAGATAGCTGGAAGAGCGTGGACGTAAGCACGCCCGCTGATTTGATCGACAAAGTGCCGAGCGGCACGCAAGCTCTCTTGTACTACTTTAGGTATTTAAGTTCGGCTATCAACCCTACTCGTGGCGGCCTGCAAGTTTTGATTGGGGACAACGATCGCGTGGTCGGCTGGACATACAGCAGATCTCTAATTGGGCACGAGAATGAAGCCTACTTTCTTGGCATCTCAGACACCACCAGATGACGGCCGAACAAGGCGTTCAAGCGGACGCTCGAAGACTCGCGCCGCTTAACGCACACGTTGATATGACTTTCTCTGTCAATCGCGATTAGTGATTCATGGTCGTCTCCGC
>JAHDYN010000446.1 GCA_023383735.1 Gammaproteobacteria bacterium
CCACGTTGAAGCCGTGACACATCTGGCATTGCGCGATGTAGAGCTTCTGGCCCTCGGTCACATCGGACTGTGCCTGATCGGACTGGGACAGCGCGGGTGCTGCGGCGCAAAGACCGAACACCGATATCAGCATGCCGAGGCGACGACGGATCTGCATGGCTACCCTCCTGTGAGACGATTTGATTGACGCACCGCTGGCTGGGCGCCGGCGGGCAGACGGTTCAGGCGATGCGGTTGCGCGTGCGGCCGGAAAGTCCCTCGACGAAGGACGCATTCGGGCAGAACCCCTCCAGCGGGGCGCTGGCATCGCCCACCAGCCATGCCTCGCATTGTGCCCCACGCGTGCAGATAACGCAGCGGCGTGCCGCCTGTCCGAACTGCTGCAGCTCGACGCGATCCTCCATTCCCCGCAGCCGGACTCCGCGTCGCTCGAGCACGCGTTGCAGGGGCAGGATGTCGTGCTGGGTGGCGGCCGCGCGCCACACGGCAGCGCCCTCCCACACCACGAACAGAGCCAGGCCCCCGACCGGGGCGTGCAGCGCCTGGTTGGCCGGCGGCGGATGGTCAACTGCCCCCCCCGGGGCCCCCGCCTCCCCCGGCCCCCGACCCCGGTATCGACGGATTTCCGATTCCGATTCATCGTAGCGCAGGGGTGGGGCGCTTCCTTCGTCTGGATTCAGAAAACGGCCGGCGGGTGATGACGCAATGCGTCGCGTTCGCCTAAACTGACACGATGAATGCTCCCGCTTCGCCCGCGATGTCCCTGGCGCGCGTGCCGCTTTTCTACCTCGGCTTCCGACCCCTCTACCTGCTCGCCGCGCTGCTGGCCGCCCTGTCCGTGCCCTGGTGGTTGATCCAGTACCGGCTCGGATTCGGCGGCGGCGTGCTGTCCGGTATGAACTGGCACGGGCACGAGATGCTGTTCGGCTTTGCCGCTGCGGTGATCGTCGGCTTTCTGTTCACCGCAGCGCGCAACTGGACCGGCCTGCCCACCCCCACGGGGGCGCCGCTGGCCGCCCTGGCCGCATTGTGGCTGGCGGGGCGCATCCTGCTGCTGACCGGCCCGGGCTGGCTGGCAGCCGCGGTCGATCTCGCCTTTCTCCCGGCCGCGGCCATTGCGCTGTGGATCCCGCTGCAGCGCGCGCGCAGCCGCAACCGCTTCATGGTCGGCATCCTGCTGCTGCTGACGCTGTGCAATCTCGGCTTTCACCTGGCTGCGCAGCAGGTGCTCGATGTCGCGCCCGGCAGTTTCACCCGCGCCGGCATCTACCTGGTGGTGTTCCTCGTGGCCGTCATGGCCGGCCGGGTGGTGCCCAGCTTCACCCGCAACGCGCTGCCGCAGGCGCGCATGCGCCTCTGGCCGCGCACCGATCGCGCCGCGATGATCGCGCTGGCCGCGGCGCTGCTGGCCGCCGGACTGGGTGTCACCGGTGCGCTGGCCGGGGCGCTCGCGCTGATCGCCGCGCTGCTGCACGCGGTGCGCCTGTGGACCTGGGATCCGTGGTGCACGCGCAGCAGCCCGATCCTGTGGATCCTGCATCTGTCGTATGCCTGGATTCCGCTGGGCCTCCTGCTGCTGGCCGCGGCACATGTCGGACTGGTGCCCGAACTGGCCGCGGTGCATGCCTTCGGCACCGGCGCCATCGGCGGCATGATCGCCGGCATGATCACCCGCACCGCGCTCGGACACACCGGCCGGCCGCTGCACGCGGGTGCGATGGAGACGACCACCTACGTCCTGGTGCAGGTCGCGGCGCTGCTGCGGGTGTTTCCCCTGATCGTCGCGCCTTCGGTCTATTTCCCGGCGCTGACGGTGTCC
>JAHDYN010000447.1 GCA_023383735.1 Gammaproteobacteria bacterium
ATTGTCCTATACGCTGCCAGCGCGGCATGTGCGAAAAATCCCAGTTCATCCAGATACGCACGGCACGGCCGGCGATATTGCTGTCCGGGATCATGCCCACCCCTTCGTAGCGGCTGTCCCGGCTGTTGTCGCGATTATCTCCCATCATGAAATAATGACCGGGCGGCACGATGAAACTTCCCTCCAGACTGCCCCTGCCCGGCATCCAGAGCACCTGGTGCTCCACCTCACCAAGGATCTCGCGGCCAAGCAGGGAATTGTCCTGGTCGCCGCCCTGGTAGGGCCCGACGATGCTCACCGGTACCGGCTGGCCGTTGATGAAGATCTGGCCACTGCGATAGGCAACCGCGTCTCCCGGCAGCCCCACAAGGCGCTTGATGTAGTTCGTGGACGGAGCTGACGGCAGACGGAACACGACGACATCGCCACGCTGCGGCTCGCCGAGTTCGAGAATCTTGCTGTTCAGAACGGGCAGTCGCAGCCCGTAGGAAAACTTGTTGACGAAAATGAAATCGCCGATCAGCAGGGTCGGCATCATCGAACTCGATGGAATCCGGAACGGCTCGAACAGGAACGACCGCACCACCAGCACCACGAGCAGAACCGGAAAAAAGGAACGGGAGTATTCGACCAGCAGGGGCTCTTTTGCCTCCGGCGCGCGGCTGAGCCGCCGCGGCCGCAGCCATGCCGCATCCAGAGCCCAGATGATGCCGGTCAGGGCAGTCGCGCATACCAGTACAAGTGCAAAATCCACGTCCACCGCCAGCCAGATGCAAAACAGCGCATAGCCTAACATGGCGGGTGCAAACACCCGCTGCCCGGGACATCGGGCCTGGCCGTTCGGAACGAGGAATCTAGGCTGTCAGCACGGCGCGCATCGCGGCCGTGTCCAGCCGGCCAAAACAGATTTCCCGATCCATGTGACTCAGCACCGGAACCTTCAGGCCATACAGCTGCCGCCAGTCATCCCGGCTGTCCACGTCGAGTACCGTTACGCGGACCCGCGCGCCATACAGGCGCGCGATTTCCTCCAGCATGAGTTCGCAGAGATGGCAACCGTCACGGCTGTATACCGTCAGCTCGATCACGGCTACTGCCGCAACTCGCCGGCCAGCGGGTCACCGTCGGTCCGCTCCAGCGACCTGGCGATCATTTCCACGGTGCGCACGGGAACCTCGCCGACAGCCGTTACCAGCCACGCGCCGGCCATTGCGGTATAGGCATTGGCGGCACCGATGCGTGACACGCCTTCGCCCTGCCCTGTCGCGCTCGCGCCGCTCTCGATGAACACCGACACGCTCCCGATGCCATCGGTGTAGACAAGCTGCTCCATCGGCTCATCGCCGCCATCGACCGGTCGTGAACGCGCGGTATGCAACCGGAATCCGGGCGGCAACGATGCAGCGCGCCAGGCCGGAGACACGCTAGGCCGCTGGCCGGCAGATGCCGGTGATGCCGCGGCATCCGAATGGCGCCAGCTATAGCCCTCCGTGCTTACCGACGGATTCAGGGCAGCCGCCGGAATCTGCCCGGGAAGGGAGATCTCCGAAAACAGCAGCTGCTCGACGATCGCGCCATCCTCGGCGGATATCTGCACCTTCAGTGGCATGGCGGTGGCACGGTCAAGCCACAGCCGGTAACCGTAGCGGTAGTGGTCCATGGGCTTGACCGTGATCATCCAGGTCAGGCGCCCGACCAGCCGGCCGCCGCTCGCAATGGCAAAGCGGTAGTAGTCATCGTCAAAGCGGATGTCGTCCGGGAACTGCTGTCGCAGCGGGCTGGTTCCGTTCGCACTGCTGCTGCGCCGGCCCA
>JAHDYN010000011.1 GCA_023383735.1 Gammaproteobacteria bacterium
GGCGCTCGACCTGGGATCACTGCGGGACATCCGGCGGTTCACGCAGCACTTTGCACAGTCCGGGCATTCACTGCACGCACTGGTCTGCAATGCAGGCGTTCAGAACGGCACACTCGGTGCGAGAACCGCCGACGGCCACGAACAGACCTTCGGCATCAATCATCTGGGCCACTTCCTGCTCGTCAATCTGCTGTTGCCGCGACTGGCCGCAGGTGGGCGCATCGTGACGGTGAGCAGCGCAGCGCACGACCCGGCCCGACGCACCGGCCTGCCGCGGCCGCGTCTGACCGATGCACGCCTCATGGCCCATCCGGAGACCGATCCGGAACTGGATACCGACCCCGCGCTTGCAGCCCGGCGCGCCTATGCGACTTCAAAGCTCTGCAACCTGCTGTTCACCCACGAACTGGCGCGCCGGCTTGCGACAAGCGGAAACGCAATAACAGTCAACGCCTTCGACCCCGGATTCATGCCTGGCACGGCACTGTCGCGTTCGATGACGCCGATGCCACGCTTCCTGTTTCAGCACCTGCTGGCCCCGCTCGGCAGGCTGCTGCCGGGCATCACCAGTCCCGAGCAATCCGGCGCGGGGCTTGCACGCCTGGTTGAGGATCCTGCCCTGACGCGGGTGAACGGCGGCTACTTCACCGGCAGCGGTGCTGCAACGCCATCGATTGAATCACGCAATGTGGAGAAAGCCGCCGTGCTCTGGCGGCAAAGCGCTGAGCTCGTCGGTCTGACACCGGAAGCAGGCTGATCATCGCTGTCGATGACCACATGCGTCTCCAGTCCGTCACCAACGTTTGGGGTCCGTTCATTGGCGGCTTGACTGTCATCGCCTCATAAATAACGGTGGAGATCGCATAAGCAAGTGTCATGTTGGCGCCCGCATTTCGCTGATCGGGAACCGGAGTGTCGCTGCTATGATCGGTAGCTCGACAGTGGCACCGGGGCATCGTGCAATAGGCGCGGCGCCGTCCAGCGCTCAACGGTTTGTCGCCAGGTTCACAGAGGGGATGTCATGAACAGACCAGGAATGCCTGTCAGGCTTGCGCTCATCGCAGCTGCCGCCGTGGCTTCAGTGCCACCGGCCGGCATGGCCCAGAGCGAGACAACGGCGGGACTCCAGGAGGTTGTGGTTACGGCCCGGCGCGTGGAGGAGAACCTGCAGGAAACGCCGGTGGCCGTGTCTGCCTTTACCGAGCAGATGCTGGAAGACCGTTCCGTCACCAACGTTGGTGACGTCAGCAACTACACCCCCAACCTCTTTGCGACCAGCGGCCCCACCGGCGGAAACGACGGCTTCTTCTACATACGCGGCGTTGGTCAGTACGACCTGAACCCGGCGGTGGATCCCGGTGTCGGCACCTACCTGGATGGTGTTTATCTCGGCCGGATCATGGGCTCGTCCTTCGATTCGATGGACATTGCCCGCATAGAGGTCATGCGCGGCCCGCAGGGCACACTGTATGGCCGCAACACGATGGGCGGCGCCATCAACGTGGTCACCCAGGATCCAGGTGACGTCTTCGGGGCCAAGGTAAAGGTGACCGGCGGCTCGCGCGATCGCCTCGACGCACAGTTTTCTGTCGATGTGCCGATGAGTGACCAGTTTGGCATGAAGATCACCGGCCTGACCCGCAACCAGGATGGCTGGGGCAAGCGGGCCAGCGATGGTGAATCATTTGCCGACATCGAAACCGTTGCCGGGCGCATCAAGGCATTGTGGACACCGAACGACGACCTCGAGGTGCGTTTGGCTCTGGACGGCAGCAACAGCGATGGCACCCCCTCGCATCAGGTGCTGATCGGCTATGCCCCCTTCCCAACCGTTCCGGGCCTGCCGCCGGTGACACCACTCGGCGTGCCGTTCCCGGTACCCGGCTCGCCCTACGATTTCGCACCGTATATCGCCCAACCGTACGGGCCAAACGGCATGTTCCAGAACAACAGCTCGGTGCCTGCCGATGCCTCACTGGATGTCTGGGGTGCCAGCGGCACGATTGACTGGGATGTCGGCGGACTTCACCTGAAGTCGATAACCAGTTACCGCGACCTGGACCAGTACCATCCGCAGGATTACGAAGAGACGCCATTTGCCTTTTTCGAGGCTGCCTTCAATACCGATCAGTCACAGTTCAGCCAGGAACTGCAGCTCACCGGGCAAGCCTTCGACGAACGCCTGGACTGGCTGGTCGGCGCCTACTACTACGAAGAAGACATCTTCCACAACAACCAGGTCTGCATGGGTGGCAACAACGGCGTCGGCTGGGCACCGACCGGACCCGGCGGCAGCTTCGAGCCGCTGCCCGGCTTTGCGATCCTGACCGACCGCAGTGCCTGTCTGCAGAACAACCAGCGCTACGACCTCGATATCGACGCATGGGCGGTATTCACCCACCTGAGCTACCGCATCAACGACCGGTGGACCGCCATCGCCGGCGTACGTTACACGGATGAAACCAAGGACTACGCCTTCGACTCATATATCGACAACACTGCCGGCGTTTTCTCCTTCTTCGGCTTCCCGCCGATTTCATTTCCGACGCTCTCGCCGAGCAATCCGATGCTGACGGTATCGCCGTATGCAAAGGATTCCTGGGACTCCACGGACCCGAAGTTCGGAATCGAGTACCAGGCTGCGGAGGAAGTAATGCTCTATGCGTCCTATGCCGAAGGCTTCAAGTCCGGCGGCTACAACGGCCGTCCGACACCCAATACGATAACCAACGAATTCGAACCGCTGACATCATTCGAGCCGGAAGAGATCAAGACCTGGGAAGTGGGCATGAAGGCGCAGTGGCTTGACCAGCGCCTGCGTACCAACCTGGCCGTGTTCAGCTCGACCTACAAGGATATCCAGCAGCTGGTCGTGGACCCCACCACGGGCTTTTTCAACCAGATCAACGCGGCCAAGGCCAACATCAAGGGCTTCGAGCTGGAAGTGGCAGCGCGCCCGGTTGAAAACTTCGATATCGATCTGAGCGTGGGCTATACCGACGCCGAATACACCGACCTTGACCCGCGCCTCATTGCGGCCGGCGTGACCAAGAGCGATCCGCTGGTCAACACACCCGAGTGGACGGCAAGCACCGGCGCACAGTACACCTTCTCGCTCGGCGACATGGGCAGCCTCGCCCTGCGCGCTGACTACCGCTATACGGATGAGGTCTGTTACAACGCCGCCTGCACCGCACTCGACACCGAGGACTCGGTCGGGCTGGTCAATCTGCGCGGCACCTGGTACAGCAACGACGATCGCCTGGCCGTTTCGGTCTTCGGCCTGAACGTCACTGACGAGGAGTACTACGCCAATCGTCAGGACGTCATCGGAGGCGGTCTGGGTGTCGCATTCGCCATGCCGGGACGGCCTTCGGAATGGGGCGTGGAGTTCAGCTACCGCTTCGGCTATTGAGTTGCCGGCCTGCCAATCAGTCGGCCTGCCTGGTCGACTGATTGGCAGGCAATTCCGGATCGGCGTAGGCGAATTCGCCACCGTCCGGCAACACGACTTCAACCTCGCGCGCATATCCATCCCATGCATCGACGAGCTCGGCAAGGAGCTCCGGCTGCATGCCCGACTGGTCCCTGCTTTCGGCAGGATCAAGAGCAAGGTCGAACAGCTCCCAGCTGCCGGTACCGAAGGGCCTGGCCAGATTGAGCGCCTTCCACTGATCACGCCGCACGGCGCGTCGCCCGAAGAGCTCCAGTGACAACGCCCGGCCCGCATTCGGACCAGCCTCTGCCGGCTCGAGCATGCGTGGCCAGAACGAGCGTCCCGCCAAAGGCTCCGCAGTATTGCCGCCTGTCGACGGCCCGCGTTGCAGTGCACCGGCTGCATCGAGCAAGGTGGCGGTCAGATCAGTGGCTGTCAGTACGGCGTCGTCACGCCGGTCACCGGAAATCGTCGCGGGCCAGGACAGGATCGCCGGCACCCGGTATCCGCCCTCGCTCGGATAGGCCTTGTACAGGCGAAAAGGCGTTGCGCTTGCGCCTGCCCAGCCAGCGCCATACCAGGCGTAGGAACCCTCCCTGCCCAGATTCTCCGGCGAATTGTCGAAAGCCAGCGGTATCCAGAAACGGTTGAGCGGCAGACGATCGATGCTGTTGCCCTCGGGACCGTTGTCGGAAAGAAAGACGACCAGCGTGTCCCGCGCAAAACGCGAGCCATCCAGCCATGCCAGCAGCCGGCCAATCTCCTGATCGAGCAGCTCGACCATTGCCGCGTAGATCTCCATGCGCCGGGACGCCGCGCGCTGCTGTTCCGTTGTCAATGTCGCCCATGCCGGCACATGCGGAGGCAGCGCCCCGACTGTGGTATCGCCGGGAACCAGGCCCAGCGCCTTCATGCGCTCAAGCCGCTGCTTCCTCAGCACTTCATAGCCGGCATCGTAGGCACCGGCATACCGGTTCAGCCAGGCATCCGGAACCTGCAGCGGCCAGTGCGGCGCCGTATAGGCTGCATAGGCAAAGAAGGGCCGACCATCTTCTGGCTGCTCACCCAGATAACGGATCATCTGGTCCGTATAAAAAGTGCTCGAATAAAAACCCGGCGGTGGCTCGACCGGATGACCGTCAGCCTGATAGTGCGCACCGCGCTGGAAAATGACCAGGCCGGCGCCATCGCTGAAATGGCTGGCACCGCCGTCAAGCAGCGTCCAGGAGCGCTCGAAACCCCGGCGGTGTGGGCGCGTCTCCGGTTCCGTACCCAGATCCCACTTGCCGGTCATATAGGTGTGATAACCACGCTGCCGGAGCCGCTCGGCAATGGTCGCCACGCGTGGGCTGAGCTGCCCCGCATAGCTGTCGTGGCCGCGCTGATTGCGTGCCCGGCCCATTTGGGGCGCTCCCAGCCCGGCGGTGTGGTGATCCACGCCCGTCAGCAACGCCGCGCGCGTGGCAAAGCAGACCGGCGTCACATGGAAGTCCGTCAGCAACACACCACGCCGTGCCAGTTCATCGATATTGGGTGTGCGTATCTCGCTGCCTGTGACACCAAGATCGGCATATCCCAGATCATCGACCAGGATCAACAGGATATTGGGTGTACCCGGTGGTGGCGCGCTGCCCAGGGGGGCCGGCTGTTCCTGCGCCGGCGGATCGCCCTGACAGGCCACGATGCACAGAGCCAGCACGATGGATGCGGCCAGCAGCTGCAACCGGCCCCGCGCTGCGGAACTCAAACGCCTCTCACAGCGAGTCGATGATGACCTTTGCCACATGTTTCATCGGCAGGTTCTGGCTCATGCTCACTTTCTGGATCTGACGGTAGGCATCGGCCTCGCTCAATCCCTCGCGCGCCATCAATGTTGCCTTGGCCCGGTCCACGAGCTTGCGCGTCTCGAGCTGATCGGCAAGCTTTGCCACGCGTTCGGTGAGCTCCGTCTCCTTCACGAAGTGCGACACCGCCAGCGTAATGGCCGGACCGATGTCGGTAACACGAAACGGCTTGGTCAGATACGCCATGACACCGGCATCGCTGGCCGCCTGCACCAGGTCGGGACTCGAGTGCGCGGTCAGGAGAATGATCGGATACTGATCGGACAGCTCGGCCGCCAGCTTGATGCCACCGGTGCGGGGCATGACGACATCCAGAATGATCACATCGGGCTTGAGATCCTCGACCAGGGTGCGCGCCATTGCCCCGTCCGTCGCCTCGCCCACCACGACATAGCCAAGATCGGTGAGCAGCTCCGACAGGTCGCGACGGATAATCGACTCATCATCGGCGATCACGATCCGGAAACTCACTGCAGCCCTCCCCCATCAGCCAGGACCGGCGACTCGACCGGAAAACTGACCCAGGCAACGGTGCCTGAGTCGCTGGATATCCCGAATTCACCATGCAGTTCGCTGGAAACCAGCGTCGAAACGATCGTGAGCCCCAGATGGCGATCACGCTCCAGGCTGAAGCCGGGCGCCAGTCCCTTGCCATGATCCTGCACTTCAAGGCGTACCTGGTTGCCGGTCGACCAGACCCTGACCTCGACATCACCACCGCCACCGCCACCGCCACCATGCTGAATGGCGTTCTGCATCAGCTCATTGGCAACGAGTGCAGCCGATGTTGCATCACCGGATTCCAGCATGATGGGGTCACCGTGCGCCGATATCTTCAGTCGTCCGTCGGCTGACAGCGACTCGCCCAGCGAGTCGGCCAGTCGCCGGACCAGGTCGCTGAAATCGACCTGGCCGATATTGGTCTTCGACAGCTGCTCGTGGACCACGGCAATGCTGTGTATGCGGTTGATGCTGTCCTGCAGGGCCTGCTCGGCAGACACATGGTCCAGTCGGCGGATCTGCATGCGCAGAAGGCTGGCCACGATCTGCAGATTGTTCTTCACGCGATGGTGGATCTCCTGCAGCAGCAGGCTGCTGCTGCCCAACGAACGGTTTTCAACGAAGATCCCGAGCTGCCCGGACACCCCGCGCAACAGCTCGATCAGCGCGTTGTCATCCGCGTCTCCGACTACCGGCAACGGAGCATCGGCGCTGCCATACAGGTTGAGCACGCCACACAGTGAAGTCTCGCGATACAGAATGGGCAGAGAAATCAATTCGGAGCCCGGCATCCAGTGGTGGCGCACCTCGGCTGGCAGCTGTGATTCAGACCGGACGACCAGCGGCTCCACCTGTTCCTCCTGATCCTTGTGACTCTTCCGCCCCTTCTGCCACAACGCGAGACCCTCGTCGAGAAGTCGCAGATCCGCGCCTGCGCCGCCACGCTCGGGTAGTCTGCAGACTTCGCGACCCAGCATCGGCCGACGCGCGCTCAGCAGCCAGAGGCTGACGGAACTGACGCCGAGTATGCCAGCGAGGCGATCGACTACTTCCTGATAGGAGGTCCGCTCCGCAACGCAATGCGACAGCATCTGACCAAGCCGGTTCAGTATTTCAATATGCTGCATTCAGCGTCTAGTACTTGATGTGGACGTCGATGGTCATGGCAGCGGAATTCAGCTCGACCTTGGCATCCTTGAATTTGGGCGGCCCCATGACGCCCTTCGCATCCCGCGAGATACCGATGCCTTCCAGCGGAATCGAGCCATAGACGGTCTTCATCTTCCCGTTTCCGTCTTCATCGTGGTGGGCCGCCACCGCATACTCGCCCCAGGGCAGGTTTTCGAAGGTCACGACGGCCCGTCCGTCAGCCTGCCTGGTTTGCAGTGTCTGCAACGCCTTGTCGCCCGGAAAACCTTCATCGCTGTTAAACAGGCTGACGAATACCTGGCCGGAATCATTGCGTATTCCGTCGACCCGCACCTCAAGGCTGCCGGTTTCACCGGCGACTGCGACCATTGACAGCAGGCCCAGAGCCAGACCTGCGAGACCGCCAAACTTGTTTTTCATGTTCAGACCTTCCGTCTATTGCGCAAAGCGTTTTCAAGAGTCCATGAGCCGCCGCCACATCCCGCCAGCAGCAGCAGCACGGGAATCATCATGGTGAAATGATCCATGGTCTTGGCACCATCAAACCACAGGCGATAGACACCGCAGCCCTGCAGAAAATCCGCACTGACAGGGGTGGTCACGCCCTTGAACTCGTAGATGTACCACTCGCACATGCGCGTGGCGAGTTCCGGCACGGCCAGCGGATCATCGCCACTTGCGAGAGTGTGTGTGTTGTGGAACAGCAGCGTGGCCGCCACCACGTAGATGATCAGCAATACCGACGCGAGACGCACCCGCCAGCCCAGCAGGATGGCCATGCCGCCCATCAGGGACGCAATGATCGCCGGCCACTTCCAGGCCAGGCTGACACCCGCCATGGTCATCTGCGACTCCATGATCCCCGGCATGGCAATCTGGCCGACACCGTTCATCATGAGCGGCAATCCAAAGATCAGGCGCCCCAGCAGCAGCCAGACATCGGACCGCATGCGGCCCACGGTCCCGGCCTCCAGGCGATCTGCCCATGCATCCAGACGCAACAGCAAACTCATGGCTCCCCCGATACGCTGCCAGTGGCTATTTCCATCACTGCGGATATTCCAAGAGCGGTACCCAGAGCGCAAGGCGCAGGCGCCGATCGGGGGGTGAATTCAGCAAACAGGCCCATAACCGGCGGATCAACACCTGTCGCTCAGCCGTCCGCACGCAGCTGCTCCTCGATCCTGTGCAGCACCTGGTAGCAGGGCAATACATCGGCCACCGAGGCATTGGGCTGACGCCCCTCGGCAATCGCTTCGAGAAATTCGCGGTCCTGCAACTCGATGCCGTTCATGGATACATCGACTGTTGAAACGTCGATCGGCTCCTCCCTGCCGGTAACCAGGTCGTCGTAGCGGGCGATGAAGGTGCCCTGGTCGCAGATGTAGCGGAAGAAGGTGCCGAGCGGGCCATCGTTGTTGAATGACAGCGAAAGGGTGCAGATCTTTCCACCGGCGCTCTTGAGCTGTATCGACATGTCCATCGCGATGCCCAGCACCGGATGAACCGGCCCCTGAACGGCGCGTGCGATCACCACCGGCTCGCCGGTCTGGTACTGGAAGAGGTCAACGGTATGCGCCGCATGGTGCCAGAGCAGATGGTCGGTCCATGAGCGTGCCTGGCCAAGTGCGTTGGTGTTGGTGCGACGGAAGAAATAGGTCTGCACGTCCATCTGCTGGATCGCGAGTTCGCCCCGTCTGAACTTCCGGTTCAGGTACTGGTGCGAAGGGTTGAAGCGACGGGTATGGCCGACCATGCAGACCAGGCCCGTTTCGCGCTGCACGCGCGCAACGTCCTCGGCATCGGCCAGGGAATCAGCCAGCGGTATCTCGACCTGTACGTGCTTGCCGGCGCGCATGCACTGCAGGGCCTGCGCGGCATGCATCTGCGTGGGCGTGCACAGGATCACGGCATCGGCCTCGGGCAAGGCCAGTGCTTCTTCCAGTGTGGTGAAGGCATGCGGCACACGGTACTTTCTGGCGACTTCTGCAGTCGGCTCAAGCCGCCTGCCCACCAGCGCCACCACCTCGGCGCCATCGATCTTGCCGATGGCGTCCATATGCTTGATGCCAAACGCGCCGGCGCCAGCCAGAATCAATCGCATTGCCTGTCTCCTGTGTCATCGTTCATTGTGGATTCTCGAGAATGATGTGACCAACGGCCGTGTTCGACGCCGGCACATGGTAGAAGCGGTGTACTTCCCGCACCTTTTCCTCGAGCGCACCGCGCATCGCCAGCCACATCACCATCTCGATGCCCTCCGAGCCGGTCTCCCGCACGTAGTCGATGTGCGGAATATTCGCCAGCCGCTCCGGGTCGCGGGTCAGGTCATCAAGAAACGCCGTATCGAACTCGCGGTTGATCAGTCCGGCGCGCGGGCCCTGCAGCTGGTGGCTCATGCCACCGGTTCCCCAGACCTGCACATTGAGGTCTTCATCGAACAGGCTGACAGCCTTGCGTATGGCACGGCCCAGCTCATAACAGCGACGTCCGGAAGGCGGCGGATACTGCACGACATTGACGGCAAACGGGATGACGCGACACGGCCAGCTCTGCGGTTGCCCGAACATCAGTGACAACGGCACCGTCAGGCCATGGTCCACATCCATCCTGTTGACGATGGTGAGATCGAAACCGTCCTGGATGACCGACTGCATGATGTGCCAGGCGAGATCCGGCGCGCCGTTGACCACCGGCACCGGCCGACGCCCCCAGCCCTCATCGGCAGGCTGGAAGGACTCGGCACAGCCGATCGCAAAGGTGGGAATCATCTCCAGACTGAAGGCCGTGGCATGGTCGTTGTAGACGAGAAAGACCACATCGGGTTTTTGCGCGGCAATCCAGCGCTTCGAGAAGTCGTAGCCCTTGAATACCGGCTGCCAGTAGGGATCGCCGGCCTTGCCCGCATCGAGCGCGGCGCCGATTGCCGGGACGTGCGAGGTGCCTACACCTGCGGTGATTCTAGCCATTGCCCTGTTCCCCGATATAACGATTGCCTTCGGGAGACCGGCCGCCGCCCAGCATCATGTTGCGGTACGCCTCCTCGGTCATCCCGGTCATCCTTGCTGCCGCCCACTGGAAGGTGTGGCCATCCGTCGCGAAGATCTTGGCCAGGAAATACACGTTGCCGCCCAGCGCGATCATGCGGTTGAAATCGCGATCCCTTACCGCCTGCCGCTGCTCGTCGGTCATCGGCCAGGCGGCCATATACTTCGCCTCGTCGGCCTTGAAGGCCTGACGGTTCTCCGCCTTCATCAGCGACATGCAGAACTGGTTCAGGTGATAGCCCTTGCGGGCCATATCGGCATCGAAAATCGTGGTGCCGGGGACATCCATGTAGGGCTTGTCGAGCGCCATCAGCTTTTCTCCTCTGGCCAGTACAGTCGCATGGGATTTGCCACCAGCAGTCGCTGCTGCAGATCTTCGCTGACGGCGATTCGCGGCACGTAGTCCACCAGCGCGCCGTCATCCGGCATGTGGGTCTTCATGTTCGGATGAGGCCAGTCGGTACCCCACAGCACGCGGTCGGGGAAAGCCTCCACCACACGTCGCGCAAAAGGCACGACATCCAGGTATTCGGGCGGACCGCTGAAAGACAGGCGCTCCGGGCAGCTGACCTTCGACCAGATATGCGGGTTGTCCGCCATCAGCCTGATGAACAGGTCGAAGGCCGGGCCGTCGGCCCGCTGGCTCACATCGGGGCGGCCCATGTGGTCGATCACGACCGTGGCAGGCATCCCGGAAAGAAAATCGCACAAGCCCGGCAGATCCTCGGCCTCGAAATAGACGACGACATGCCAGCCGAGCCGCACCACGCGCGCCGCAAGCTCCGCCATCTGGTCACGCGGCCGGGCAACGGTCAGGCGCTTCACGAAACTGAAGCGCACCGCACGCACGCCACACTCGTGCATGTGCGCGAGTTCAACGTCGCTCACGCTGGCGGCAAGACTGACGACACCGCGGGCCCTGCCATCGGCGTCGAGCAGCGCGTCGAGCAGCGCCCGATTATCGTGGCCGTGACAGGTGGCCTGCACGATCACATTGCGTGCAAAGCCCAGAAAGTCGCGCAGCGCCCAGAGCCTCTCCTTGGGCGCATCACAGGGCGTGTATTTCCGCTCCGGCGCATAGGGGAAGCGGTCACCCGGACCGAAAACATGGCAATGCGCATCGACGGCACCGGGCGGCAGCCGGAAGCACGGCACCGAAGGCTGCGCACAAAATGGCAGCCAGTCCGGATCCATGCGAAAGCTGCTCAACGTCCCTGCCCCTTCAGTATCCGGTCGAGCCGCGGATAGACGCGTCGCGCATTCAGCTCGAAGACCATGTGCTTGTCCCGTTCCGGAATATCCAGGTGATCCAGATAGCGCTTGGTGTCGTCAAAATGGAAACCTGTTTCGGGATCAATGCCGCGGACTGCCCCAACCATCTCGGAGCCGAACAGGATGTTGCGGGTGTCGATCACCCTGAAGAGCAGGTCGATGCCCGGCTGGTGATAGACGCAGGTATCGAAGTAGACGTTCTTCATCACATGGTCGGCCAGGCGCGGACGCTTGAGCATGTCCGCCAGCCCGCGATAACGTCCCCAGTGGTAGGGCACCGCGCCGCCGCCATGCGGGATGACGAAGCGCAGCTCCGGAAAGTCGCGGAACAGATCGCCCTGGATGAACTGCATGAAAGCCGTGGTATCGGCATTGATGTAGTGGGCGCCGGTGGCATGGAAGTTCGGATTGCAGCTGCTCGACACATGCACCATGGCCGGCACGTCGAGCTCGACCATCTTCTCGAAGAACGGATACCAGCTCCTGTCGGTCAGCGGCGGTGAATTCCAGTGGCCACCCGAGGGATCAGGATTCAGGTTGCAGCCGACGAAGCCGAGCTCCGTGACACAGCGCTCAAGCTCCGCGATGCTGAAATCGATCGGCGAACCGGGTGACTGCGGCAGCTGACACACACCGACGAAGTTCTCCGGATAGAGATCCACCACCCGCTTGATCAGGTCGTTGCAGGCACGGGTCCAGACGGTCGACACCGTCTGGTCACCCTCGTGATGCGCCATGGCCGAAGCCCGCGGCGAAAACAGCGTCAGGTCGGCACCGCGTTCCTGCTGCAGGCGGAGCTGGTTGCTTTCGATGCTCTCGCGGATCTCGTCATCGCTGATGCGCGGCGCGCCGGGGGCCGGCTGGCCGGGATTGGCGAAATGCTCCAGCTGCTGCCTGCGAAATTCCTGCAGGGGAGCAGGAGCCGTCGTGTAGTGGCCATGGCAATCGATGATCAGCACGTCTTTTCTCCAGCAGATGCTGCACATCCGGCAGCACGAACCTCATCCAGCATGGCCGGCAGATCGGCAGCCTGCTGTGCACCGGGAAACTGCGCAGCCCAGCGCTGCACGCATCCTGCCGCTTCGCTCATGTGCGGATCGAGTCCCGCCGCGCGGACGGTCTGTGATACTTCGTGCATCTCTTCTGCACGGCGCACGCCATGCTCCAGGCTGCGCGAAATCATGTAGCGGGCCTTGCTGCTCCAGTCCTGGTCCAGAAAGAGATCGGCCAGCGAGGCCAGCACCTCGGCTTCCACGCCATAGTGACGGGCCGCCAGCATCGATTCCGTCAGCAAAGCTTCCATGCCCTTGACGACTACGCTGCGACACATCTTTGCCGCCGATGCGCGGCCGAGGTCCGCCGAATAGGCACGCGCACCGGAAAAGCCGATGACCCGGGCCGCGGCAAGAAAGCCGGAGGCCCAGGGACCGCCGAGCAGGATCGGCACCGCGATACGCCGGGGCGGCACGGGCGACATGACGGCACCCTCCACATAGCGCCCGCCGGCCGCACTGATGAGTCCGGACACACCGATGCGCGTCTGTGGCGCCACCGAGTTCAGGTCCAGAAAATAGCAGCCGTCGGCGATTCCGGCTGCTGCGGCGCGTGCAGCATTCAGGTCTTCGGCAGCGGTGACAGCCGAGATCACGAGATCTGCACCGGCTACCGCCGCCTGGGCACTCGCCGCAGCCCTGACGCGGGCATTGGCGCACAGAGCCAGGCTCGGCGCACTGGCCGGATCGCCAAAGCGGATATCCCAGGCATGGACCTCGAGTCCCGCGTCCGCCGCCAGGTCTGCGCCGAGAATGGCGCCAACCTCGCCAAAGCCAAGCAATGCGATGCGCCGGGTGATCATGACACTCCGTCCCAGACGGTCGCGGGAATGAATACCTGGCCCTGCATGAGCTTGCGAGCCGTGCGCAGCAACGCGGCGCGGCGGAACTGCACGGCCTCACCGCTGTTGACGGTTTCCAGTTCGACGGTGAAATAACCGGTGGGATGTTCGATGTCGTAGCTGCGGGTACCGGAGGTGTCGCCCGGCAGCGCTGCAAGCTCATGCGCCGTCGAACCAGGCAGCACGCAGGCACTTGCAACGCTGACCGCACCCAGCACGCCGATGGCTTCGTGCACGCGGTGCGGAATGAAAGTGCGCGTGCAGATCGCCCCGCCATCACGTGCCGGTGCCACCAGACACATTTTCGGCACCGTCTTCGCACGCACATCGCCAAGATTCATGCGCGGACCGATGGCCAGACGGATGGCCTCCAGTGCCTGTTTCAGCGAAGCATCGGCCTCAAGCTCTTCGGGCGACTCATAGCCGGTCTTGCCGAAGTCCCGGGCCCGCAGCAGCACAACCGGCATGCCGTTGTCGATGCAGGAGACATCCACACCGTTGACGCGATCGCGCACCGATCCGGTCGGCAACAGCGCACCGCAACTGGAGCCGGCGATATCCAGAAAGTCCAGCGAGACCGGCGCCGCGGTGCCCGGCACGCCGTCGATGCGCGCACTGCCCACATAACTGACCACGCGACCAGGTGTCTGTACGCTGGCCACCGCAACACTCGCCGTATTGACCATGTGGATGCGTACTTTGGTAATACCGTCGGCCGCCGCGACCAAACCCTGCTCGATGGCAAAAGGCGCAACACCGGCCAGGATGTTGCCGCAGTTCTGCACGGCGCTGACTTCGGCGCGGTCCACAACCACCTGAAGGAACAGG
>JAHDYN010000012.1 GCA_023383735.1 Gammaproteobacteria bacterium
CCGGGCGTCGCTGGTCGGACGGGCTGCACCAGGCCGTCGAGGCGAAGGAAGGTGTGCGCGTCCGCGAGGAAAACCAGACGCTGGCATCGATCACCTTCCAGAACTATTTCCGCCTGTACGAAAAGCTCGCCGGCATGACCGGTACAGCCGACACCGAGGCCTATGAATTCCAGTCGATCTACGGACTCGAGGTCGTCGTGATCCCGACCCACCGGCCGATGGTGCGCGATGACCAGGCCGATCTCGTTTATCTCACGCAGAAAGACAAGTTCCAGGCGATCATCGAGGACATCAAGGACTGCCAGGCACGCCAGCAGCCGGTGCTGGTCGGTACGGCCTCGATCGAAACCTCCGAATACCTGTCCGGGCTGCTCGACAAGGATGGTGTCGTGCACCAGGTGCTGAATGCCAAGCAGCACGAGCGTGAAG
Organism: Gammaproteobacteria bacterium; assembly: GCA_023383735.1. GTDB lineage: Bacteria > Pseudomonadota > Gammaproteobacteria > Steroidobacterales > SHZI01. Next base: position 430 of record JAHDYN010000012.1, read on the forward strand.
CACATGTCGTGGCCGAAGCCGGGCGCCCGGGTGCTGTCACCATCGCGACCAACATGGCGGGTCGCGGTACCGACATCGTGCTGGGCGGAAACCTCGAGGCAGAGCTGGCACAGATGCCGGCCGATGCGCCCGAAGAGGACCGGCAGAAGCATCGTGCCGAGTGGAAGGAGCGGCACGACAAGGTGCTGGCGGCTGGCGGCCTGCGCATCATCGGTACCGAGCGCCACGAGTCGCGCCGCATCGACAACCAGCTGCGCGGTCGCGCCGGGCGCCAGGGTGATCCCGGCTCGAGCCGCTTCTATCTCTCCATCGAAGACAACCTGATGCGCATCTTCGGTGATCCGGAGCGCACCAAGGGCATGCTGCGCGGCGTGGGCATGCGCGAGGGTGAGGCCATCGAGAGCAACCTGCTCACGCGCCAGATTGAACGCGCGCAGCGCAAGGTCGAGGGGCACAACTTCGATGCCCGCAAGTCGCTGCTCGAATACGACGACGTGGCAAATGACCAGCGGCGGGTCATCTACCAGCAGCGCAACCAGCTTATGCGGGCGGATGATATTTCCGCCTCGCTGGCCGACATCCGGACCGAGGTCGTGAACAGCACGATCAGCGAGTTCATCGTGCCGGACAGCATGGAGGAACAGTGGGATGTGGCCGGCCTGTCGGCCGAGCTGCAGCGCGAGTTCGGTGCAGACCTCGACATCAAGGCCATGCTCGACGAGGACCGCAAGCTGGACGAAGCCGGTCTGCGTGCCCGGATTCTCGCCGCAGTCGAGGAACAGTACCTGCAGAAGTTCGCGGTCATGGATCCGGCCGAACTGCGCCAGGTCGAGAAACAGCTGATGCTGCAGCAGGTCGACCATCACTGGAAGGAGCACCTGGCCGCGATGGACTACCTGCGCCAGGGTATCCATCTGCGCGGTTATGCGCAGAAGAATCCGAAGCAGGAGTACAAGCGCGAAGCCTTCGAGATGTTCAGCGCCATGCTCGATCAGGTGAAGCGTGATGTGGTGACGATCCTCGCCAAGGCGCGTATTCGCAGTCCGGAGGAGATCCGTGCCGAGGAAGAGCAGCGGCGCATGATCGAGCAGCTCCAGTACCGGCACGACGAGGCGCCCTCGGCGATGGCGCCAGCCGCAGCGGGGCCGGAAGCGGAGCCGGCGCAGACTTCCACCGGTGGCCAGTCGATGACGCTGCGGCAGACGCCGCGCGCCCCGGCTGCACCGCCCGCCGAGCCCTTTGTGCGTCCGGACCGCAAGGTCGGCCGCAATGAACCCTGCCCCTGTGGTTCAGGCAAGAAGTTCAAGCAGTGCCATGGCCGCCTCGACTGAGGGCGGCGCAAGTCCGGAGCAAGGCTTTTGTCCGGGCTGAAGCAGCCGGAACCGGTGCTGGTTGCAGCGGGTGTGATTCGCGATTCCTCGGGCCGGATACTGATCGCACAGCGTCCTGCCGGCAGCCATGCCGGCGGCTTCTGGGAGTTCCCCGGCGGCAAGATCCGGGCCGGTGAAGACGCATTTCAGGCGCTGGTACGCGAGCTGGCCGAGGAGATTGGCATACAGGTGTTCGCCGCTTCACCCTTGATGGTCTGCCGCCACAGCTACCCTGAACGGGTGGTCGAGCTGCATGTATTCGAAGTCAGCGACTCCGCGGGCGAGGCACGCGGGCTCGAAGGTCAGCCCTTGCGCTGGGTGACGGTCGAGGAACTCGGCGGGGCCGGTCTGCTGGAGGCCGATCTGCCGATCGCGGCTGCCCTGATGGAGCGGCTGTAGGAGCGGCTCAGCAGATCGTCAGGCGAAAGTGCACGTCCTTGTTGATCTGTACCGGACGCTTGCTGGCATCCGGCCATTGCATGAAGCGCACGGTGAAGCGGTGGTGGCTGCCGCTGATTTCCGGATAGAGACTGACACCCGGCTGCAGCGCGATGCGCAGCAGGCCCGCGGTGCCTTCGCCGACCATGCCGTGCTGATACACGCCGTTTACCGCCACCTGTTCCGAGCTGTGGCCGCTCTCGCGCAGCAGCCAGAGCAGTTCCGCGATGCTGTCGCAGAGTGGTCGCAGGTTGACGATCCAGCGTTCGATGTCGGCCACGCGGACATCGTAGGGATGACCCAGCCAGTGGGCGTAGTCGGGCAGGTCGAATTCGCAGGTGCCGCCGGGTATCGCGCTGCGGTGTTTCACCGCGGCCAGGAACTCGCTGTCCCGGATCGGTTGCAGGTACTGTGAACCGACGGCAAACAGCTTCTGGCGCAGCTCCTGCAGATTGCGCAGCACGCGCTTCAGGCGCGCTTCGTCGATGCCGGCGACGTTCTGGTAGCGGTCGTAGATGCCGATCTGGCGTTCGAGTTCCTTGAGGACATCGCCGCGCACATCGCCACGGCCGAGGATCGTGATGATGTCGAGCAGGTTGGTGATGGCGCTGCGGCTTCCCCATTCGGAGGGCTGTTCGATGTTGAAACAGAGCTGCTGGTACAGGAATTCGAGGCGCAACAGGGTACGCATCCGTTCGCTCAGCGGCTGCTCGTAGAGCCCTGAGTAACCGGATGTGGAAGGCTGCTGGAAATCTGCGCCTGGCATGCTGACCATGATTGGCCGGTTTCAGTCCGTAGCCGTTGTTTTCCCGGCATTCTGCGCCACGCAACCGGGCGAGGGCAAATGCTCTCTGCGGGCCGGGTCCCCGGGCGGTCTCAGCCGGCGGGGCGACTTGCCAGTTCACGATAGCGGGCATCGAGTTCGGTCACGCGCTGCCGGGTCGCCGCGAGACTGCCGGAATTGTCCACCACATCGTCGGCCCTGGCGAGTCGCTCGGCACGGCTCGCCTGCGCCGCGAGCAGCTGCCGGGCGCGCGTTTCGCTTTCGCCGTCCCGCGTCATCAGGCGCCTCCGCTGCAGCTCCTCCGGGCAATCGACCACCAGCACCCGGTCGGTGCGCCGGTCGAGTCCGGACTCGATGAGCAGCGGCACCACCACCACCTGGTAGGGGCCGCCTGCCGCGGCGCACTGCGCCTCCATTGCGGTACCGATGCGCGGATGGGTGATCGCCTCCAGCTGTTTCCGCCGGGCCGGGTCGGCAAAGACGATGTCGCGCAGCTGTTGCCGGTCGAGGCTGCCGTCTGCCAGCAGCACCTCGCTGCCGAAGACGTCGGCGATTTCCTGCAGGGCCGGGGCGCCGGGGCGGACGATTTCGCGCGCGATCAGGTCGGTGTCGATCACCGGGATGCCGAGGCTCGCAAAGATGTCCGCGACCGCGGTCTTGCCGCTGGCGATGCCGCCGGTCAGTCCCACGCGCCAGGTCCTGTGCCCGGTAGCTGCCGCGCGCTCCGGGCCGGATGTCTGCGCGGCCATCATCCGGCCGGCGGGAAGACCCGCAGGAAGGGCACCGCAGTCAGCAGGGCCTCGCCCCAGGCCATCGCGACGAAACCTGCCGCGGCCAGATAGGGCCCGAAGGGAATCGGCTCCCTGCGGCCATGTCGCCCGAGCACGATCAGCGCGATGCCGGTCACGGCACCGGTCACGGCCGAGAGCAGCAGGATCGGCAGGAACATCTGGTAGCCGAGCCAGGCGAGGAGTGCGGCGAACAGCTTGAAGTCGCCGTAGCCCATGCCCTCCTTGCCGGTTGCGAGCCGGAAGCCCTGATACACCAGCCACAGGCTCAGGTAGCCGGCCATGGCACCGATCACCGCGTCTGAGAGGCTGGCGGCAAACGGGCTGGTCGGCGCGTGTGGTGCAGCGAGCAGCTGAAACAGCAATCCGGCCCAGAGCAGCGGTACCGTGATGGTGTCGGGGAGCAGCTGGTGATCCAGATCGATCACCGTCAGGGCAATCAGCGCCCAGCTGACCAGCACGGCGGCGGCTGCATCGACCGTGTAACCGAAGCGCCAGACCAGGTACGCCGAGACCAGGCCGCTAAGCGCCTCGATGACCGGATAGCGGAGCGGAATCGCCACACCGCAGGCGGCGCAGCGACCGCGCAGCCACAGCCAGCCGAACAGCGGGATGTTGTGGCGGGCCTTGATCTGCGCCTTGCAGGCGGGACAGCCGGAGCGCGGGACAAACAGGTTGAAAGCCGCCGTGTCGGCCGGACCGGCCGCCGGCGCTGCGGCATCGCTGCCGGGAAACAGGGCGCGGCATTGCTCGCGCCACTCCCGCTCCATCATGAGCGGCAGGCGGTAGATCACCACGTTCAGGAAGCTGCCGACCAGCAGGCCGAGCACACCGGCGAAGGCGGCCAGCAGCGGCAGGGCGGGCTGCAAGGCGCCGGGCTCGATCAGATGACCGCGCCCATCTTGAAGATCGGCAGGTACATGGCGATGACCAGACCACCGACGAGCACGCCGAGTATGGCCATGATCATCGGTTCGAGCAGGCTGCTCATGCTGTCCACCGCGTTATCGACATCGGCCTCGTAGAAATCCGCGACCTTGGCCGACATCTCGTCCAACGAACCCGACTCCTCGCCGACGGCGATCATCTGGATCACCATGTTGGGGAACAGGCCGGTATTCTCCATGGCCCGCTGCAGGCGCTGGCCGGTCGATACCTCATCGCGCATGGCCAGCACGGCTTTCTCGTACACGATGTTGCCGGTGGCGCCGGCCACCGACTGCAGGGCCTCGACCAGCGGCACGCCGGCGCTGAACATGGTGGACAGCGTGCGGGCAAAGCGCGCGATCGATGCCTTGACGAGAATCGAGCCGACGATCGGCAGCTTCAGGAACAGCCGGTCCTCGATCTCGCGCAATTTCTTCGAGCGTTTCTTGGTGTAGAGATAAAAGGCGATGCCGCCGCCGACCGCCAGACCCACGGCCCAGCCCTTGGTCTGCACGAACATCGACAGGTCGATGACCATGCGGGTAAAGGCCGGCAGGTCGGCGCCGAAGCCCTTGAACAGCGATTCGAACTGCGGGATCACGAAGATCAGCAGGATCAGCGTCACGACGAAAGCCACGACCAGCACGGCCGCCGGATAGAACAGCGCTTTCTTGATCTTCTTCTTGATGGCCTCGGTCTTTTCCTTGTAGGTCGCGATCTTGTCCAGCAGGGTATCGAGCGCACCGGCCTGTTCGCCGGCAGTCACCAGGTTGACGAAGAGGTCGTCGAAATGGAGTGGATGGCGGCCGAGCGCTTCAGCGAGTGCGGTGCCGGATTCGAGGTCGGCCCGGATGCCGAGGATCAGTTTCTGCATTGCCGGATTGTCGTGTCCGGCGCCGACGATATCGAAGGCCTGTACCAGCGGGATGCCGGCGGCAAGCATGGTGGCGATCTGGCGGCTGAAGATGGCGATGTCGCCGGGGGTTACCTTGCCGCCGCCCTTGAACAGCGTGGATTCCTTGCGGATGCGAACCGGCACGACACCCTGCTTGCGCAGTACGGCGCGCACCGCGGCCTCGCTGGAGGCCATGGTCTTGCCCCGAACCTTGTTGCCCCGGTTGTCAGTCCCTTCCCAGGTGAACCCGACCTGATTGATGGCGACGCCTGCAGCCATGAGCCCAACTCCGAATCGCTAAGCGCGGAATAACCCCGTCAGGCAGCCCATGCCCGACCCCCGCACGGTGGATTATCAAGACTCGATTGTAACCCTATTGATTTCCTCAAGACTTGTAAGCCCGTCCTTGACTTTTTGCAGGGCGGAGCGACGCAGCGACCAGACCCCGTCCTTTTCCGACTGCTCGGCGATCTGCACGGCGTTGCCGCCCTCGAGGATGATCCGGCCGATGGTCTCGGTGACCGGCATGACCTGGTAGATGCCCACCCGGCCCTTGTAGCCGTCATTGCACTGCTTGCAGCCGACCGGCCCGAAGACGCGCAGCCCGCCGCGGATGTCTTCTTTGGTGAAGCCTTCGCTCAGCAGGGCGTCGTCGGGAATGTCGCGCAGTTCCTTGCACTGTTCGCAGAGGCGCCGCGCCAGGCGCTGGGCGATGATCAGGTGCACCGAGGTGGCAATGGCGTAGGGTTTGACGCCCATGTCCACCATGCGCGTGAGGGTGCGCGGCGCATCGTTGGTGTGCAGGGTCGAGAGCACGAGGTGGCCGGTCTGGGCAGCCTTGATGGCGGTCTCCGCGGTCTCGAGGTCGCGGATTTCGCCGACCATGATCACGTCCGGGTCCTGGCGCAGGAAGGCCTTCAGGGCCGAGGCGAAGGTCAGTCCCACCTTGGGGTTGACGTTCACCTGGTTGATGCCGGGGACGTTGATCTCGACCGGGTCTTCGCAGGTCGAGATGTTGCGGTCCTCGGTGTTGAGGATATTGATGCCGGTGTACAGCGACACGGTCTTGCCGCTGCCGGTCGGGCCGGTCACCAGGATCATGCCGTAGGGCTTGGCCAGTGCGTCCAGGTACAGCTTGCGCTGGAAGTCTTCGTAACCGAGCACCTCGATGCCGAGCTTGGCAGCGGTCGGGTCGAGTATACGCAGCACCACCTTCTCGCCGAACAGCGTCGGACAGGTGTTGACGCGAAAATCGATGGCGCGGTTCTTCGACAGCCGCAGCTTGATGCGCCCATCCTGCGGCACCCGGCGTTCGGCGATGTCGAGCCGGGACATGACCTTGAGGCGCGCCGTCACCTTGCCGGCCAGCGCCAGCGGTGGTGCGGCGACCTGCTTCAGCACGCCGTCGAGGCGGGTGCGCACGCGGTAGTTCTTCTCGTAGGGCTCGAAGTGGATGTCCGAGGCGCCGCGCTTGATCGCATCGAGCATGATCTTGTTGACGAAGCGCACCACCGGTGCGTCCTCGACGTCGTCGCGGGCGACGTCGTCGCCGACCGTGTCGTCGTCGCCGCCGACCTGCAGGCTCTCGAGGTCGAAGTCGTCCTCGTCAAAATTCGACATCGAGGTATCGACGGCCTCGAGTGCCTTGCCGACCATCGCGTCGAGCTTGTCCTGCTCGACGATGATCGGGTCGACGCGCACGCCGGACTGGAACTTGATCTCGTCGATGGCCGCATGGGCCGTGGGATCGGAAACGCCGAGGAACAGCCGCTTGCCACGAAGCAGCAGGGGCAGGACCCGGTGCTTGGCCAGCAGCCGCTGGTCTACCGACTTGACCGCCTCCATATCGAGGTCGAGCGCATCGAGGTCGAGCAGGGGCACGCCGAACTCGGAGGAGGCGGCAACCGCGATCTTGGCGGCCTCCACCAGGTTACGGTCGACGAGGTAGGGCACCAGGCCCATATGCTGGGCTTCCGCGCCCTTGATGGCGTGGATGACCGCATCTTCCGCGATCAGTCCGTCCTGGACCAGCCGTCGGGAGAGGCCGCTGAGCGGCGCATTGGTGGCGGATACGGCCATCGGGATCCTTGGGCAACCGGGCAGATATTAGGGTAAGTGTGTAGTGTTACTAAGGATCGGCGCCGGGCGCAACTGAATCAGTAGCGCAATGTGACGAAATAGCCGGGATTTGGCCGGCGGGGCACCTGGCCGCAACCGGAAGACAAAAAAAACGCCCCGCCGTAAGGCGGGGCGTTTGTCAGCACTTCAGACTTCAGCTGTTACGGACGGCAGGAGGAAGGCATGTACTTGTCTTCCAGGTCCGGAGCCGCGTAGGCAGCTACGGTGCCACCGCCAGCAGTACCGAGCAGTTCGGTGTTCGCCGGCTGCGGAGCATTGCCGCAACGCCAGACGACGCTCAGGTCCTCTGACTCGTAGGGCGTCAGGGTCAGAACCAGGCCGTCGATGACCGAGTTGACCTCATTGCCGTAGGTGATCGTGATGGTGCCGTTCTCGACTTCCACCGACTCGACGTACTTGCCGCTGGTGTCGGTAGCGTTGGCCGTCATGCCGGCAGCTTCGCGGTTAGCCGGTGCTTCACCGCTGTTCGAGAAGGACTCGGCGATAGACGCCTTGGCGGCTGCAGCCAGCGTCAGACCTTCAGAGACCTGCGAGCGGATGGTGTAGTCCTGATAGGCCGGGATGGCGATCGCGGCCAGGATGCCGATGATGGCCACCACGATCATCAATTCGATGAGCGTAAAGCCCTGCTGGATTTTCTTCATGAGTCACTCTCCTGATGGTTGCGTACTGGAAACTGCGGCCGGAGCCTGCGGGCCATACATTGCAGGATCTGTGCCAGCAGCCGGCGGGAAGATCGCAAGCTCATGATTCAAATAGGTAATTTATCTGGCGACTGGTTCCAGTCCGGTGGCGGTGCAACATAAGCCCGGTGCGGAATTGCCGCCGACCTGACGCCCAGCGTCACTATCTGACCCTCAGCGTCAGGTCCGGCTTCAGTCGATGCCGAGCTTCTGCATCCGGTAGCGCAGGGCGCGCAGGGTCAGGCCGAGTTTCTTCGCGGTGACGGTCTTGTTGTAGCGGTTTTCTTCCAGCGCCCTGACGATGGTTTCGCGCTCCAGCAGTTCCAGGCGGTCGCCGAGATTGGGGGCGGCCGTAGGAGCGGCTTCAGCCGCGATCCCTTGCCGGTTTGTCGCACCTGAAGGCGCTCCCACAAAAGGCGCTCCCACAGGAGGCGCTCCTACGGGCGCTCCGATATGGATATCCTCGGCGGCGATCTCGTCGCCGGACAGCGCGATGGCCCGCTCGAGGATGTTTTCCAGTTCGCGCACATTGCCGGGAAAGTTGTAGCTGGCGAGTCGCGCGCGGGCGCCGGCACTCAGCTCCGGCGCTGGCAGCCCCATGCCGGCGGCCAGCCGCGCGAGGATGTGGCGGCTGAGCAGCAGGATGTCATCGCCGCGCTCGCGCAGCGGCGGCACGCGTAGTTCGATCACGTTGATGCGGTAATAGAGGTCCTCGCGGAAGTGGCCGCTGGCCACCAGCGCGCGCAGGTCCTTGTGGGTGGCGGAAAGGATGCGCACGTCCACCGGCACCTCGGCGGTCTGGCCCACCGGCCGCAGCGACTTCTCCTGGATCACGCGCAGCAGTTTCACCTGCATGGGCAGCGGCAGGTCGGCGATCTCGTCCATGAACAGCGTGCCGCCTTCGGCGGACTGGAACAGGCCTTCCTTGTCGCTGACCGCGCCGGTGAAGGCGCCCTTGCGATGGCCGAAGAACTCGCTCTCCATCAGTTCGCCGGGGATCGCGCCGCAGTTCACCGGCACGAAGGGCGCCTCCGCCCGCGAGCCCTGCTCGTGGATCATGCGCGCCACCAGTTCCTTGCCGGTGCCTGACTCGCCGGTGATGTGCACCGGTGCCTGGCTGCGCGCGACCTTGGCGATGGTGGCGCGCAGCTGCTCGATGGCCGGTGAATCGCCGAGCAGGCGGGCCTTGCCGCCGGCCGTCCCGCCATGCGGAACTTTCAGCGCGCTGCCGACCAGCTTGCGCAGCACCTTGATGTCCACCGGTTTGGAGATGAAGTCGAAGGCGCCGGCCTTGAGCGCGCGCACCGCGCTCTCCACGTTGCCGTGCGCGGTGATCACGGCCACCGGGGTGGCGATGCCGCGCAGCTGCATCCATTCGACCAGGTCGATGCCGTCGCCGTCGGGCAGGCGCATGTCGGTCAGGCACAGCTGGAATTCACGCCGCAGCAGCTGGGCCTTGGCGGCGGCGATATCGGCGCAGGCGCAGGCATCGATGTCCATGCGTTCGAGGGTGATGCCGAGCAGTTCCCGGATATCGGGCTCGTCATCGACGACCAGGGCGATTGGTTTTGCCATGCTGTTGCGGACTCCGCTGCCTCAGTTTTCCCAGCGCGCCGGATCGGCAAACACGATCCGGAACGTGCTGCCGCCGCCGCGACGGGCTTCATATACCAGTGCGGCCCGGTTGCACTCGCAGAGTTCGCGCGAGATGAACAGGCCCAGCCCGGTGCCGCCGGTGCGTCCGGTGGCGAAGGGCTCGAAGATGCGTTCGCGCAGTTCCTCGGCGATGCCGGCGCCGCTGTCGCTGACCTCGAGATAGGGGCGACGGTTCCCCGGCAGGCGTCCGAAGGCGATCTCCACCGCGATGCCGCCGTTGCTGCTGCCGTACTTGATGGCGTTCTCGCACAGGTTCCAGACCACCTGGCGCAGGTGGCTGGGGTCCACCCGCACCTCCACGTCCTCGCTGCTGGTGACGCTGACCTGGCCCTCGTGCAGTTCCAGCGTGGAGCTGAACTCGGCGACGAAATCGCGGCTCCAGCCGGCCAGGTAGATCAGTTCCGGACGGCTGGCCTCGCGCCGCGACAGCTGCAGCACGTTCTCGATGATCTCGTTGACCCGCCGGGAGTTGGTGCGAATGATGTCGATCAGCCGCCGGTCATCGGCACCCAGCCGCGGCGACTCCTCGAGCAGCTGGCTGGCATGGCTCAGCGCGCCGACCGGGTTGCGGATCTCGTGCGCGATGCTGGCCGAGAGCCGGCCCAGTGCCGCCAGCTTGCTCTGCTGCACCTTCTGGCTGAGCAGGCCGGCGTCCTCGAGAAACATCAGCACCGGGCCGTCATCACCGCCGCCGAGCGGGGCGAGATAGGCATTGATGCGCGTGCTGCCGTCGGCCGACAGGAAGGAGGGCGGCTGCAGCAGCGGGTTGCCCTGCCGGCGCCAGTCGCCGAGCATGCGGCTGAGATGGGGTGCCAGCAGGGCGAGGTCCTGGCCCGGTTCGCGGGTGCGGATGCCGGTGTGTTCGGCAGCCGACTGGTTGATCAGGCGCACCCGGTTGGCGGCATCGACCACCACGATGCTCTCGCGCAGGTTCTGGATGATGTAGTCGTTGAGCTGGGCAAGGTCGGCGAGATCGATGCCGCGCTGCCGGGCCAGCGCCTCGCTTTCCTCGAGGCGCCTGGCCAGCGGCCAGGCCGCCGAGGCGATCATGAAGATGATTGCACCGAGTACGCCGGCGGCAACGAAATCGCCGCTGGGCGCGCCGTACTCGAGCACGCGCAGCGCCTGCTCGGCCAGCACGGCGAGCGCCGCGATCGCCGAGGCAAAGAAGGCCTGCCGGCCGGGCAGCGACAGGCTCGCGGCGCCGACGAAGACCACCAGCAGGGCGCCGAGGCCCCCGCGCACGCCGCCGCTGGCGTGCATCAGCAGGCTGATCGCCAGCACGTCGACCAGCAGTTCGATGAGCACCAGGCGCGCGACGACGAGCGGCGGACGCCACTGCCAGACCAGCAGCAGCACGGCGAACAGGCAATAGCTCGCGGCAGTGGCCAGGAACAGGCCCGAGTCGCGGATGCCGAGCAGCTGCGGATCGCGGAAGCCGATCGCGATCACCAGCATGGCGATGCCGACGGCGACGCGGAACAGGCCCACGAAGCGCAGCACCCGCCGCGAGACATCGTTGCCGATGTTCCGTGCAGGCGGCTCCGGCGCGGTGCTCCCCGGTGTCGTCAGTGTGTGCTGGGCGGTGGCCATGGATCCGGTCTGCAGGTACCAGGAGACGCAGAAAGGCACATTATGTATGCCCGATTCCCGGAAAGCGTGACGCCTTTCCCACTTCCCCGGCTGGTTCCGGTGGCAGCTCGCCCGCGGCAGCCGGCCTGCGGCCGTCGGCCCGGCCGGTCGGGCTCTGGTTTGACAGTGCGGCTGATTCGCCGACAATACGCGGCTTCCCCGCTCAGGGCCGACTCAGGCGCTCATCATGAATCTGCACGAATACCAGGCCAAAGAACTGTTCCGTCGCTTTGCCATCCCGGTTCCGGTCGGTGAAGTGGCCAGCACCCCGGCCCAGGCGGTGGCCGCCGCCGGGCGGATCGGAGGCAAGCTCTGGGTGGTCAAGGCCCAGGTCCACGCCGGCGGGCGCGGCAAGGCCGGTGGCGTCAAGCTCGCCCGCAGCGCCGAGGAGGCCGGCCAGCTGGCCCGGGCCATGCTCGGCACGCGGCTGGTCACCAAACAGAGCGGCCCGCAGGGCATGCCGGTCAACCAGGTCTATGTGGAGGCGGGCAGCGAGATCGAGCGCGAGCTGTACCTGAGCCTGCTGGTCGACCGTTCCCGCGAGCGGATCGCCTTCATCGCCTCGGCCGCCGGCGGCATGGACATCGAGGAGGTCGCGGCCAAGACCCCCGAGCAGATCCTCACCGTGGCGATCAATCCCGGCGCCGGCCTGCAGCCCTACCAGGCGCGCCAGCTGGCCTACGGCCTCGGCCTCAACCACGAACAGGTGAAGCAGTTCGTCGAGCTGGCCACCAAGCTCTACCGGCTGTGCAACGAATGCGATGCGAGCCTGGTCGAGATCAATCCGCTGATCGTCACCAAGGCCGGCCAGCTGCTGTCGCTGGATGCCAAGATCAACATCGAGGACAACGCCCTGTTCCGCCAGCGCGAGCTGCAGACCATGCGCGATGCCAGCCAGGAAGACGAGATGGAGCGGCGCGCGGCCGAGCACGACCTCAACTACGTCTCGCTCGACGGCAACATCGCCTGCATGGTCAACGGTGCCGGCCTCGCCATGGCGACGATGGACCTGATCAAGCTGCACGGCGGTGAGCCGGCCAACTTCCTCGATGTCGGCGGCGGTGCCACGCCCGAGCGGGTGGCGGCGGCCTTCAAGCTGATCCTGTCCAACCCCGGCGTGAAGGCCATCCTCGTCAACATCTTCGGTGGCATCGTGCGCTGCGACCTGATCGCCGAAGGCGTGGTGCGCGCGGTCCGCGACGTGAACGTCACGGTGCCGGTCGTGGTACGCCTCGAAGGCACCAACGTCGAACAGGGCCGGGCGATGCTGAAAGACAGCGGCCTCGCCATCATTCCGGCTGACGACCTCAGCGATGCAGCCCGCAAGGCTGTCGCCGCCCTCGCATGACCCCAGAGAGATCCGCATGAGCATCCTCGTCAACAAGAACTCCCGCATCATCTGCCAGGGCCTGACCGGCAAGCAGGGCTCCTTCCATGCCCAGCAGTGCATCGAGTACGGTTCAAAGATCGTCGCCGGCGTGACGCCGGGACGCGGCGGCGAGGAACACCTCGGCCTGCCGGTGTTCAACACCATGCCGGAAGCGGTGCGCGCCACCGGTGCCGACGTGAGCATGATCTTCGTGCCGGCGCCGGCCGCTGCCGACTCGATACTCGCGGCCGCCGATGCCGGCATCAAGCTGATCGTGTGTATCACCGAGGGCATCCCGGTGCTCGACATGGTGCGCGTCAAGGCCGGCCTCAAGGACCACGACTGCCGGCTGATCGGTCCCAACTGTCCCGGCATCATCACGCCGGGTGAATGCAAGATCGGCATCATGCCCGGCTTCATCCACAAGCCCGGCAAGATCGGCATCGTCTCGCGTTCCGGCACGCTCACCTACGAAGCGGTCTACCAGACCACACGCAATGGTCTCGGCCAGACCACCTGCGTCGGCATCGGCGGCGATCCGATCCGTGGCATGAACTTCATCGACTGCCTCGAACTCTTCCAGCAGGACCCGGCCACCGAAGGCGTGATCATGGTCGGCGAGATCGGCGG
>JAHDYN010000448.1 GCA_023383735.1 Gammaproteobacteria bacterium
CCAGTTCAATTTCAAGGAATACGTCGTGCTGGCACAGCCGGATGTCATCGAGCTGCTGCTTGATGAAGAGGCGTCGAGCATTGCCGAGCTCGAAGAGCGCACCGGCAAGTCGATCCGTCTGCAGACGGAGGGGCTGTATGCCCCCGACCAGTTCGACGTGGTGCTCGTCTAGAGCGGTGCGCCCTTGAAGAACCGCAGCACCATCAGCCGTTGGCTGGGCTGGCTGGCGACGATTGGCGCAGCCGGACTCATCGTGCTGGCCGCGCTGGTCGGCATCGCGCGCCTGCTGCTGCCGATGGCACCGGAATACCAGGACGACATCCGGCGATTTGCCAATGAAGCCACCGGTTTCGATGTGCAGTTCGGACAGTTGAGCGCGAGCTGGCCCCTGCAGGGGCCCGAGATCCGTTTCTTCGATGTGGAGGTCCGCACGCGGGATGGCCGGCAGGCCGTACTCGATGCGGCCGAACTCAGCGTGGGCATCAATCTGCTGCGCCTGATCACCGAGCGCCGCCTGATGCCGGGACGGGTTGCTGTCCGGCAGGCCGACCTGCGTGTCGAGCGGCTGGGCGACGGCCAGGTGCTGATCAATGCGGTGCCGCTCGAGGATCTGTTGCGCAAACCGCGCAGTCCCGAATTGCCGCATCTCGATCTCGAGCTGGAAGACATCGGTGTGGAGCTGCACGATGCCGGGCGACTGGTGCCGGATGTGAGCCTGATGGCCCGCAAGCTGGAACTCCGGCTGGCGCCTGGCAGCATCGGTTTCGAGGGCGCGTTCGACGGTCGCGACGAACTCGGCAGCCGTTTCGGGATTTCCGGCACTTTGCCCGCCGCCTTGCTGCCGGGCGCGGTTGCGGCAGATGGTGCCGCGGCACCGGAGTGGTCCTTCAGCCTGGTGGCCGCCGATATCGAACTGGGCCGCCTGCTCCGCCTGCTCGCCAATCAATGGACACCGCTGCGCTCCGGCCGGGGCCAGCTGGAGATCGAACTCGCGATGCGCGGGCTGGTGCCAGGCGAGATGAATCTCGATCTGGAACTCGGCGAAACGCAGATCGAGAGTGCACCCGAGGTGCCTGATACCGGCTATGCCCGGCTGGGCCTGAGCGCGCGGTGGAAGCGCTCCGCAAGCGGCTGGCAGGCCAGCGTCGAGCGGCTGGTCACGCAGCGGGGCAACAAGACGCGCAAGGCGGGGAGTGTCGAAATCAGCCATGTGCTGCAGGAATCCGGCGCCGGTCAGTACCAGGCCCGCGCCGAAGCGCTGCGGCTCGCGGATATCTGGCCGCTGCTCCGCGCGGTTGCCGCGCCCGGTCTGCGCGACGGGCCGCTGCCGGAAAAGCTCCTCGGCGAGTTGCGGGACTTCAGCCTTGCGGCCGAGGTGGCGCCCGGCCAGCCCGCGCGCTGGCAGGCCGAGGCCACGCTGCAGAATGTCGGCCTGGTCATGCCCGCCCCGGGTTGGGCACTGGCCGGGATCAGCGGCAGGCTGCGTGCGAACGAGCAGGGCGGACAGATCGAGGTCGATGCAGAGAAGGGGCTGCTGCGACTGCCGTGGTTGTTCCGCGACGATCTGCACACCACCCGCACCAGGGGCACATTTGCCTGGAAACCCACGCCGGCGGGATTGCAGCTGTACACGGATGATCTCCGTATCAGCAATGCCGAGATCCAGACCCGCACACGCCTGTCGGTGGTTCTGCCGCCTTCCGGCTCGCCCTTCGTCGATGTGAAGGCGCGGGTTGTGGCCTCGTCGGCGCCTGCCGTGGTCAATCATCTGCCGCTGGTGCTG
>JAHDYN010000449.1 GCA_023383735.1 Gammaproteobacteria bacterium
TCCAGAAGGCCCTGGACACGCTCGGCAAGTAAGCGCAGATGGACAAAGCGGCGCGCGAGGGTGGCCTTGAGGCCCCGACCCGGCACCCGCTCGACTGGCGGTCGCCGGATTTCTGGGACAAGGCCGCACTCGACAGGGAGCTCGAGCGGGTATTCGATGTCTGTCACGGCTGCCGGCGCTGCTTCAGCCTGTGCAACGCCTTTCCCACGCTCTTCGACGCGGTGGACGAGTCGCCGAGCGGCGAACTCGACACCGTGCCGAAGAGCAAGTTCGCCGAGGTCGTCGATCACTGCTACCTGTGCGACATGTGCTACGTGTCGAAGTGCCCCTACGTTCCGCCGCACCCCTTCAACATCGATTTCCCGCATCTGATGCTGCGCGCGAAGGCGGTGCGCTTTCGCGAGGAAGGCGCGTCGCTGCGCAGCCGGATCCTGTCTTCGACCGACATGGTCGGCAGCATCGCCGGCATCCCGGTGGTGTCCGAAGTGGTCAACGCCGTCAACGACAACCTGGCGGGCCGTCTGCTGCTGGAAAAGACGCTGGGCGTGGCGCGCGATGCGCCGCTGCCGCGTTATGAAAGCGATACGGCGCGCAAGCGCCTGGCCCGGACACCGGTTCCGGAGCTGCCCGTGGAGCCGGCCAACGGCACGCGGGGCCGGGTGGTTCTCTATACGACCTGTTACGGTAACCGCAACCTGCCGGCCATGGTTGAAGACCTGGTCGCCGTATTCCGCCACAACGGCATACAGGTGAAGCTGGTCGGATCCGAGCAGTGCTGCGGGATGCCCAAGCTCGAGCTGGGTGACCTGGATTCCGTGGCCAAGGCCAAGGAGGCCAACGTGCCGGAACTGGCGCGCTGGGTGGAGCAGGGCTGGGACCTGGTCGCGCCGGTGCCTTCCTGCGTGCTGATGTTCAAGCAGGAACTGCCGCTGATGTTCCCGGAAGACCGGCAGGTGCAGGAGGTTGCCCGGGCATTCTTCGATCCCTTCAATTATCTGTATCTGCGCCACAAGGCCGACAAGCTGCGCACCGACTTCGCCAAGCCGCTGGGGCGGGTTTCCTGGCACGTGCCCTGTCATCTGCGCGTGCAGAACATCGGCCTCAAGACCCGCGATGTCCTGTCCCTGATTCCGGGTACCACCGTCGAGGCCATCGAGCGGTGTTCGGGTCATGACGGCACCTATGGCGTAAAGATCGAATACCGGGCCGCCTCGGTGAAGATCGCGACGCCGGTGGTCGAGCAGCTGAAAGAGGCGGCGCCGGATCACTTCTGCAGCGATTGTCCGATGGCCGGCGCCCAGGTGGCCGGGCTCGCCGACCGGGATGCCCATCCGCATCCGATACAGCTGCTGCGGCAGGCCTACGGTATCTGACATGAACAAGCTGACTGTTGACGATCTGTATCCCCTCGAGATCTATTCGCGGCTGCGGCCCGAATTCCGCGAGCGGGTCATCGAGCACAAGGCACACCGCCGTCTCGCTCTCGGCGAGCATCTCTCCCTGGCCTTCGAGGATCGGCTGACGATGCACTACCAGGTGCAGGAGATGCTGCGTGCCGAGCGGATCTTCGAGCCGGCCGACATCGAGGCCGAACTGGAGGCCTATAACCCGCTGATCCCGGACGGCAGCAACTGGAAGGCAACCCTGTCCATCGAGTATCCCGACGTGGATGAGCGCCGTGTCGCGCTCGAGGAGTTGCTGGGAATCGAGGACAGGATCTGGGTGCAGGTGGCTGACGGGCCGGTGATTTTCGGTATCGCTGACGAAGATCTGGAGCGCAG
>JAHDYN010000450.1 GCA_023383735.1 Gammaproteobacteria bacterium
GAAGACCTGCGCGGTGCACCCTATGTGCTCGACATGAGCGAGGTAGCGCGGCGCACCGAGGAAGCCTGGCGCCGGGGCGCAACCGAAGTGTGCCTGCAGGGCGGCATCCATCCGGCCTTCACCGGCCAGACCTATCTCGACGTGCTGCATGCGGTGAAGGAAGCCGCACCCGACATGCACGTCCATGCCTTCTCACCGCTCGAAGTCACGCAGGGTGCAAAGACCCTGGGCATTCCGCTCGAGACCTTTCTCCGCCAGCTCAAGGCCGCCGGCCTCGGCACCCTGCCCGGCACGGCGGCAGAGATTCTCGACGACGAAGTGCGGCGGCAGATCTGCCCGGACAAGGTGAATACCGCCGCCTGGTTCGGCGTGATGCGCACGGCGCACGGGCTCGGGCTGCGCACGACCTCGACCATCATGTTCGGCCACCTCGAAAACACCCGCCACTGGGCGCGCCATATGCTCAGCCTGCGCGACCTGCAACTCGAAACCGGCGGGTTCACCGAATTCGTGCCGCTGCCCTTCGTGCACATGGAAGCACCGGTTTACCGTCGCGGCCTGGCCCGCCCCGGGCCGACCTGGCGCGAAACCATGCTCATGCATGCCGTGGCCCGCCTCGTGCTCGGGCCGGTACTGCACAACATCCAGGTCAGCTGGACCAAGCTCGGCACCGAAGGCGCGGCACGCATCCTCAAGGCCGGTGCCAACGACCTCGGCGGCACGCTCATGAACGAGAGCATCTCGCGCGCCGCGGGCTCGTCATTCGGACAGGAGCTGCCGCCGGAGGGCATGGACGCGCTGATCGAGGGCATCGGCCGTCGCCCGCAGCAACGCACCACGGTGTACGGCACGCCGCCGGCCGAGCGCATCGCGCAGTCCTATCAGGCCACGCCGCTCGAAGCGCTGCAGTTCAGGAGCGCGCGGGAATATCGCGCCGGCCACTGAGGCGACTCAGGCAGCCTGACGAACCGGGGCGGTCTTCTCCTCGCCACCGAGTGCCGACAGCACTTCATCCAGCAGCTGTGACAGCTCACCCGTCATCAGGGCGAAATCGATGTCGAACTGTTCCTGCGGACTCTCGCCCTGCGCGTTGTCGTCCTTGTAGACATCCAGAAACCGGAGGCGCTTGAGATACAGGTTCTGCTGCAGCATGCAGGCGATGCGCTCGTTCCAGACCAGCCCGAGCCGGGTGGGCGTCATGCCGGCCCCGAGGTGATGACGGATCTCGGCACTGTCGAGCGGATGATTCACGTAGCGGATGGTTGCACCGCCGCCATCGACGGCCTGCAGCTCCAGGTCATGATCGATGCTGAAACGGCCCGGCACACGCCCCTGCATCAGCCAGGCCGCCATCGCGCCGGCCGGCGAATTCTGGCTGGCCACGGGTTGTACGGCAAAACTGCCCAGCGTCTCGCGAAGCGTCTCCACGACCTCCTCGGCGCGCGCGGCGCTCGTGGTGTTGACCACCAGCCAGCCCTGCACCGGATTCAGCCAGGCGTGGGTAATCCGGCGGCTGGTGAGCGCCCGGGCCCGCAGCTCATCGGTTATGCGGGCCTTGAGTTCGCGCATCTGGCGACGGCCGACCGGATAGCCCTGCTGCGCAGCGAGTTCGACCGCCCGCTCTTTGGCCTGCTGGTTGATCACGGAGGCCGGCAGCAGCTTGCGATCGACGCCGAGCGCCAGCAGGTGATGTCTGCCCTGCGTGTACAGCAGGCGTTCTTCATGGCCACAGGCGACGAAGCCGCGGGTCTGCATGTCGAAACCGCTGCAGGGT
>JAHDYN010000451.1 GCA_023383735.1 Gammaproteobacteria bacterium
CGTTGCTGGCAGGCACGTCGGCCGTCACCACCTTTGCGCCGTTGACAGTCACGCCTCCAGCCGCTGCGATGATCGTTGCATTCTTGCCCTGCAGGGTCCTGGCATTGATGGTGCCCTTCAGGTCACTGGACATGACTTTGCCTGGCACCACGTGATACAGCAGGATGGCCTGCAGTTTCGCCTTGTTCTCCGGCTTCAGCAGATCGTCGAGCGTACCGGCCGGCAATGCGGCAAACGCGGCATCGGTGGGCGCAAACACCGTGAACGGGCCCTTGGCCTGCAGCGCATCGACCAGTTCCGCGGCCTGGATGGCCGCGACCAGCGTCTTGAAGGAACCGGCACCAATGGCCACCTCGACCACATTACCAGGAGCAGCCTTGGCTGCACCGGCATCGGTGTGTCCGGCAGCGCTGGCGCTAAGCGCGTAACCGCCAGCAACCAGTAAGGTTGCCAACGCCATGACCTTGAAAGGTTGTGTTATCCGGGCTGCATGTGTCATGAGTGATTACTCCGATGGGGCAGGCGACAATCGCCGGCATGACTGTACTTTCGGCGCCATCGTCAGATCGGATTCATGACCGACTGTCAGTTATCCATTCGTTTGCTGAAATCCCAGGAAGTCATCCAGTCCGCTTCCAGCCGGATGGCGACCTCGGTGGCCGAGCGGGCAATCAACCACGACGCAAAGCCGGAATCGCGACTGCCAAGGTAACGGTCGATCAGGCGCAGCAGAATCTCCGGACCTTGCTCGGCCGATAGCGAAACCTTGCCCTGACCGCGCACGCCGCGATAGGGCATCGCTTCCGGCGCCACTTCAAAACCGCAACGCGGTTCGGCTGCCAGAAAGGCGACCACGCTTGCGGATTGCTGTGTCGCACACCAGAGCGCACCTTCTGCATACAGATACCAGAGCGAACAGACCAGCGGTTCACCATCGCGGTCGATGCACGCCAGCCTGATCGGAATCACGGTATCAACAAGAAATTGGTCAATCCGGTGCTCATCCCAGGCACTGCTGGATCGGATCACGCCCATGACCTCTGCCCCTTGCAACTGATGCAGGCTTCATCCTAGCCCAGTCGCGACAAATCATGACCCTCATGACCGATCGAGCGCTGACACCGGCTAGAATCACCCGATGCTTTCACGCCGCGGCTTCGTTCTGTCAGGCATCGCTCTCGGTGGCGGCCTCATCGTTGCCTACGGCCTGGTCTCGCTCGATGACGGTGACGCCACCGGCAAGTTTGCGGCCACTGGTCAACGCGGCACGGCACTCAATGCATGGCTGAAGATCGCGCCGGACGGCACGGTGATCTGCGGCATCCATCGTGCCGAGATGGGCCAGGGCATCACGACGACGCTGGCGATGCTGCTCGCGGAAGAACTCGATGCGAACTGGGGCGATGTGCGCTTCGAGTTCGCGCCCGTGGATCGCGACTACTTCAACTTCGGCATGCTGCTGAATGGCCAGCCGCTGGGCGACCCGGCTGCCAGCTGGCTCGCGGCCACCGGCACCTGGGCAATACGTCAGGCTTTTCATGCGCTCGGCATGTCGATGACGATCTCGAGTTCCAGCACGATCGATGCATGGGACACGCTTCGACCCGCCGGTGCAGCGGCGCGACAGATGCTGCTGGCTGCGGCAGCGCGCCAGTGGGGTACATCGATCAACTCCCTGCACACGGAGCAAGGCCACGTCGTCGATGCCGCCAACAACCGCAGGCTTTCCTATGGGGCCCTGGCAGAACAGGCTGCCAGAGAA
>JAHDYN010000452.1 GCA_023383735.1 Gammaproteobacteria bacterium
TCGGCACGATTGCGCTGGCCGGCATCATCGTCAACAACAACATCGTGCTGATCGACACCTACAACAAGCTGACCGAGGCCGGGATGCAGGCGCGCGAAGCCGTGCTGCGCAGCTGCGCGCAGCGGCTGCGCCCGGTGCTGCTGACCAAGATCGTGATGATCCTCGGCCTGTTGCCAATGGCCATCGGCATGAACATCGACTTCCTCGACCGCCATATCACCTTTGGCAGCCCGAGCGGCCAGTGGTGGGCGGAGATGGCTACCGTCATCATCGGTGGCCTGATCTTCGCCTCGATACTCACGCTGGTGCTCACGCCGAGCATCCTCATGGTGCAGGCAAACGTCAGTCGCTGGTGGCAGCAACGCCGAGGCGTGCCTTCCGGCGATGGCAGCCAGCGCCACGCGGACGTCACCGGCTGAACGTGGCACGGATCATCACACTGACGACCGACTTCGGCCACAAGGGGCCCTTTGTCGGGGTGATGAAAGGCGCCATTCTCCGCGAGCTGCCGGATGCCCTCATCGTCGATCTCACCCATGAGATCCCCGCACACTGGCCGATCGAGGCCGGCTTCTGGCTCGCACGCAGCTACCCGTACTTCCCGCCCGGGACGGTGCATGTGGCAGTCGTGGATCCCGGCGTCGGCACCCGGCGCAACATCATTGCCGGCGAAGTCGACGGCCACCTGTTCCTCGCGCCCGACAATGGCCTGCTGCACGCCTTGATGAACCAGCCTGGCGCACGTTGTCACCGGCTCGCGGAAGACTGGCGTGCGCGGCAGGGCTGGCCTACACCGAGCAACACCTTTCATGGCCGCGACATTTTCGCGCCGCTGGCCGCCGGGCTCGCTGCAGGCCGTATTGCGCTCGGCGACATCGGCCCGCCGGCCGGCGAACTCGTGCCTTCGCTGCTCGAGGATCCGGCGTGCAGCGATAACGAGATCCGCGGCAGCGTGGTGGCGATCGACGGCTTCGGCAACCTGATCACCAACATCGATGCCGGACTGCTCAGCCGTCTGCGCAAGGCCGAGGTACTGGCAGGCGGACGGCGCATGGGCCTGTGCCGCACCTATGGTGAAACGCAGCCGGGCGAGTTCCTGGCGCTGGTCAATTCATTCGGCGTGCTGGAAATCGCCCGCGCGGAGGGCAATGCCGCCGACGGTCTCGGACTGGGGCGCGGCGCACCCGTGACGGTCGTCAGCACGACCCGGTAGGAGCGGCTAAAGCCGCTCCTACACCGCTTCTTCCAGCTTCGCCCACGAATCGCGCAGGGTGACGATCCGGTTGTAGACCGGCTGCGAGGCGCTGTGCGTGGCGCTGTCGGCCACGAAGTAGCCCAGGCGCTCGAACTGCAGGGTGTCGCCGGGCTGCACATCGCGCAGCGCCGGCTCCAGCTGGCAGCCCTGCAGGCGCTGCAGCGAACCGGGATTGAGAAAATCCATGAAGTCCTGGCCGTCGCCACCGGCATCAGGCCGCGGCACGCTGAACAGGCGGTCGTACAGGCGCACTTCCGCGGCTATCGCGTGCGCGGCACTGACCCAGTGGATCGTGCCCTTTACCTTGCGCTCAGCGCCGCTGAGGCCGCTGCGCGTCTCCGGGTCATAGCTGCAGTGCACCTCGGTCAGCCGGCCCTCGGCATCCTTGATCAGGTCCACGCACTTGATGATGTAGCCGTAGCGCAGCCGCACCTCGCCGCCCGGCTGCAGGCGGAAGAACTTCTTCGGCGGATGCTCGGCAAAGTCGTCCTGCTCGATCCA
>JAHDYN010000453.1 GCA_023383735.1 Gammaproteobacteria bacterium
TGTGGCTGCAGAACTACCTGTCGAGCCGCGATGCCTTCCTGTCGCTGGTGCCGGCCGTTCTTGCCACCAGCAAGCTCCGGCTCGGCGTCTGCATCGTCAGCTCCTACGAGATGCACCCGGTCAAGATGGCCAACGCGCTCTTCACCCTGAACGAATACGCCAGGGGCCGGGCCGGGCTCGTCATCGGCGGTGGCGGTGAGTGGATGCTGCGCCTGGGCATGAAGGCCGACAAGCGGGTCACCGCCGTGCGCGAGTCGATAGAAATCGTCAAACAGGCCTCGGCCGGCAAGCCGCTCGCCTATCACGGCAAGGTCTTCAAGGCCTTCGGTTACCAGCCGAAGTACGCCACCCAGGCCGCGCCGCTGGTGTATGCCGGCGCCAACCGTGAACAGATGCTGCGCGCGACCGTCGCGGCCGGTGACGGGGTGATGTACAGCGACATGCCGCGTGGCCTCGTGCAGAAGACCACGGATGCCGTGCGCGAAGTACTGCAGGCGGCGGGAAGGCCGGTCGAGGGTTACCGCATCAGCAATATCTGGGCCTGGCATTTCAAGCGGACTCGCGAGGACGCGCTGCGTGAGGCACGGCGCGAACTGTTGCTGCGCGGCTGGCTCGAGCCCTGGTACCTGGAGTCATTCCTGAGCGAGGATGAAGCCGATTTCGTGGTGCAGAACAAGGGCGCCTTTTTCAAGGCCTACCTCAGCCGCAGCGGCGTCGTCGACGGAGTGCCCGAAGAGCTGGTCAACCGGCTGGTCGATAACCTGAGCCTGACCGGCAGCATCGACGAACTGCCCGGCAAGCTGCCGGAGCTGGATGCCTTCGGTGCTGCCGGCGTCAACGAGCTCTGCTTCCGCCTGCACGACAATCCGGCCGAGGCGATCAGCCTGATCGGCGAGCACGTGGTGCCGAAGTTCGCGTCTGCGTCGCTTCGCGGCTGAAGCCGCTGCGTTGGCCAATTGCGTTTGTGGCTGAGATCGAGGGTTTGGGTGTTGGCAGTTTGAAAGGCGGACCCGGTACACTCGTCATCACCACTTGAACTCACGGGGAAATGTCATGGCAAGGGCGGTACGGGACATCGCGCAGGACATTCGGGCGCTCAGTGCAGAGGACAAGCTGGATTTGCTCCGCACACTCATTGCTGAACTGGATACACCCGCCGATCCCGACGTCGAGCGTATCTGGCTGGAAACCGCACAGCGGCGATACCGGGAGCTGGTGGAGGGCAAGGTCAAAGGCGTTCCCGGGCCCCTGGTATTTGAGCGCTTGCATACCCGCCTTGGCGGATGAATTACGAATTTCACCCGGACGCAGAGCAAGAGCTGTATGAATCGGCCTTGCACTACGAAGCCGGGATTCCCGGACTCGGTCGTCGTTTCGGTGATGAAGTCGGGCGTGTCATCCAGTTGCTGCTGGAAAATCCAGATCTCGGGTCGCGCATCGATAACGACTTGCGACATTTCGTGCTACGACGATTCCCGTTTTCCGTTGTATACGCCGCCACCCCGGATCTGGTGTACATCGTTGCCGTTGCGCACGGTAGTCGTGAGCCTGGCTACTGGCAGCTGCGAGTTCAGGATCGTTGATCTTCCAGCGGCGATTCCGCAGCTCAATAGGCCGCCTGCCAGCGCCGCTCCTTGCCGCTGCCCCGCCGCAGCAGGGTCGTGCGGTACTCGTAGCGGTCGGGCCGGAACAGCGCCTCGATCAGCGCAACCGGCGTATCGCCGGCATCGCTGAACAGGGTGCG
>JAHDYN010000454.1 GCA_023383735.1 Gammaproteobacteria bacterium
GCGGGCGGCCTCGGCGGCGGCGAAGGCCACCGGGTCGTCGATGGCGAAGAGGTCGCCCCAGTGGTCGAAATGCTGTTCTGCTGCAGGCCGCTCCCAGCCGGCTGCCGAAACCATCCGCGCGACGAACTCCTCGCGCTGATCGCGCAGCCCGACCATGCCGCAGCCGGTGTGGCCGACGATGGCGATGGCCGATACCTGCGCGACGCCGATGGCCCAGGAGACCTTGAAGGGATCGCGTTTCAGGTTTGCCGCCGCGGTGTGCAGGCTGATGGCAAAGCCGGGAGGCAGCTGCAGCGGCGTCTGCTGCTCGGGGCAGGTCGCAATCAGGATCTGCGGGCGGGCATGCTGGCGTGCGCTGGCGCCGAGGTTGTGAACTGCGAGCAGTTCGCCCACTGCAGTGCCGCGCCAGGCCGGCAGGATATCCGTCTCGTGGCGGACAGGCTTGAGCGTCGGGGTCATCGTCATGATCTGTGTGTTTCGGGCCGGATATTAGGGCGGGATTTGGCGGTGGGCGCAAGCGCTTCAAAGGTATCGCTGGCCAGGCCGACGCCGGCCTCGGCAAAGTAGTTGTAGGCAACATTGGCACCGGCTGCGAGTATCGGCTCGCGTTCTTCCGGCCAGACGTAGGTGGCGCTGATCAATCCCTTGTATCCGCGCTTGCGCAGCTGCTCGCTGGCGAGAATCTTGGCCTCGGTATCCGGCAGCGCCAGGATGATGACCTGCACGGCGTCGAGGCGCAGGCGATGCCAGAGCAACGGATCTTCGGCGTCGGCATATACGACGCGACGGCCTTCGCGCAGATGGCGCTCGACCTTGCCGAGGTCGCTGTCCAGGCCGACCACTTTCTTGCCGATCTCGCGGACATGGTTGTAGGCACCGGTGCCGACGCGGCCCATGCCGACGACCGCCACTTCCGCCTTGCCGAGCGATACCGGTTCATCATCCGGATGGCGGGTGCGGCGCTCGAAGATTCGCAGCCAGCGCTCCATGATGCCGTAGATGTCGTGCGCGTAACGGTTCAGCGGCGCCGCAATCGCAAACGAGAGTGCAACGCAGATCGCGGTTGCCACGACCCATGAGTTGTCCACCAGGCCATGTTTGGCTGCGGCGGCCATCACGATCAGGCCGAACTCGCTGTAGGTGGCCAGGCTGAGTCCGGCCAGAAAGGCGGTGCGGGCAGACAGCCCGAAGACAAGCAGCAGCAGAAAATACAGTATGACCTTGAAGGGAATCAGGCCGAGAGGAATCAGGGCGAGGCCCAGCGTCGACCAGCTTGGTGCTTCGGTGAGGCCGACAGTCAGGAAGAAGCCGACCAGGAAGAACTCCTTCATTCCCCACAGCGAAGCGCTGAGTTCGACGGCCCGCGGGTGACTCGCCAGCAGCATGCCCGTCAGCAGGGCGCCGAGTTCGGAGGACAGGCCGATGGCCTCGAAGCCGTAACCGCCGACGCCCATTGCCAGGACGGCCCCCAGCAGCACCAGCAGTTCGCCGTGTCCGGTAAGGCTCAACAGCTTTTCGAGCGGCAATTTCAGGAGTGGCAGCAGCAGAATGAGCGCTGCCGGCCAGTCGAGCTGGCTGGCCCCGTATGCGCCGAGAATCGCCACGGCGATCACGTCCTGCACGATCAGGATGCCGATGGCCACGCGGCCGTGAAAGGCGCGCATCTCGCGTTTCTGTTCCAGGATCTTGGCGGCCAGCACCGTGCCGTGGCAGGCACCATACATGTTGTGCCACATGC
>JAHDYN010000013.1 GCA_023383735.1 Gammaproteobacteria bacterium
ACCGCGCCAGCGACCGGAATCGCTCACACGGGCGCGAAAATCAACAGGCTGCTAGTCGCGAATCCGCGTGCCCCGCCCGATCAGCACGACGCAGGCTGCAAACAACACGGCGAGGCTCACCAGCATCATGGCAAATGCTGCCACGATATCGATATCGGAAACCCCGAGCATGCCGTAGCGGAAGGCATTCACGATGTACAGGATCGGATTGAGCCTGGACAGCTGCTGCGCCAGTTCGGGCAGCAAGGAGATCGAGTAAAACACCCCGCCCAGGTAGGTCAGCGGCTGCAGCACGAAGGACGGGATGATCGAGATGTCGTCGAAGTGCTGTGCGAGGATGCCGTTGATCAGCCCGGCCAGCGAGAAAATGGCGGCGCAGAGCAGGAAGACCGCTGCCGTGATCAGCGGATGCATGAGCGGCAGCGGCGTGAACAGCCTTGCAACCACCGCCACCATCAGCCCGACCAGTACCCCGCGCACGATGCCGCCCACCATGTGTCCGAGGGCAATCGTGGCTGCCGACATGGGCGCGACCAGCATTTCCTCCAGGTGCCGGTGGATCTTGGCCGAGAAGAACGACGAGACCACGTTGCCGTAGGAGTTGGTGATCACGGCCATCATGATCAGCCCGGGCGCGATGTACTGCTTGTAGTCGAAGCCGTCCATCCGGCCGATGCGTGAGCCGATCAGGTTGCCGAAGATCAGGAAATACAAACCCATGTTGATGGCCGGAGGCAGGACTGTCTGCAGCCAGATGCGCACGACCCGGTTGTATTCCTTGCGCGACAGGGTGGCGAGCGCAACGGCCTGTTGCCGGAAGCTCATTGCGGCGCTGCTCCGGCAACCGCATTTCGCGGCCTGTCCTTGCGCTCGGTCAGTGCCAGGAACAGTTCCTCCAGGCGGTTTGCCCTGTTGCGCAGGCTGACGACCTGCAGCCCGGCCGCCGACAGGCTGCCGAACAGCTCGTTGATGCTTTTCGAGCGGGGCACGGCGACCTCGAGCTCGTGGTCCGAGATGAGCCGGGCCTCGAAGCCCTCCAGCGCCGGCAGGGCGGTGACCGGCTCGTGCAGCGTCAGCAGAAAGTGTTCCTGCTGCAGCCGTGCTAGCACGGCTGCCATGCGGTCATCGATGATCACCTGCCCATGATCGATGATCGCGACGTGCCGGCAGAGGTTCTCGGCTTCTTCGAGATAGTGCGTGGTCAGGATGATGGTGGTCCCGGCCGCGTTGATGTCGCGCAGAAAATCCCACATCGAACGGCGTATCTCGATATCCACGCCGGCCGTGGGTTCGTCGAGGATCAGCAGTTCCGGTTCGTGCATCAGCGCCCGCGCGATCATCAGCCGCCGTTTCATGCCGCCCGAAAGCGTGCGCGCGGAGTCGTGGCGCCTGTCCCAGAGCTGCAGTTGCCGGAGACAGATTTCCGCCCGGCGACGGGCGCGGGCTGGCGGCACGCCATAGAAGCCGGCCTGGTTGACGACAATGTTGCTGACCTTGTCCCAGAGATTGAGATTGATCTCCTGCGGCACCACACCGATGGCCGATTTCACCGCATTGAGCTCGTGGTCGAGGTCGTGGCCAAACACGCGGACTTCGCCGCTGGTCTTCTTTACCAGCGAGGTGACGATGCCGATCAGGCTGGTCTTGCCGGCGCCGTTGGGGCCCAGCAGGGCGCAGAAGTCGCCGCGCGGCACGTCCAGGTCAATGCCGGCGAGTGCCTGCACGCCGCTGGCGTAGACCTTGATGAGCTGGCGGACGGACAGGGCATGCATGGCGCGGCATTGTGCCTGTCCCTCAGTGCTTTGTGGGCGGCCGGCGCAATGTATCGCGCGGCGTGCCGGACAGCGCCACGCGCTGCACCAGGGTGAGCTGCACGACGGATAACCGCGTTGCGGCCATGAGCTGGGTGTCGCCGCTCGAGGCAGCCCGCAGCAGATCCGGCCACAGGCGCGGATGCCGGCAGAAACGCGCTTCCAGATGCTCGGTTGCCCGGACAGCTGCCCGCTGCAGCTCGCTGAACGGGACGCCGGCCAGGTCCCCGAGGTGGTGCAGCCCGGGTCCGATGCACAGCACGGCCAGCAAGCGATCTTCATGCGCGGTGTGCCAGAGCCAGGCCAGAAGGGAGGCGGCGAAGAGCCTTGCGGCGTCTGCCAGCGCGGCCGGCATGGTCGCCGCGCGCGGACCGGAAGGCTCGGCAACGCCCCGCGCGCCCTGGGCCGGGGGCAGGACGCTGAAGCTGGCCAGCAGGCAGGGCGTGCGCGCGATGCTGTCCAGCTGGGCGGGGCTCAGTCCGGCCAGGCGCTGGCGCACCGGCGCATCCAGCCCGAAGACGAAGGGCTCGCGGGCGCCGTCCCTGAGCAACTCGAGGAATTCGCGATTCAGGCCATAGAGCTCGGTGCCGAGTCGCGTTTCAGGCCATTTTCCGCTCATTTGTTGCATTCCAATAGCAGCTGACATAACTACTATAATTGGTCAAAAAGGACCAAATAAATAGGCAGTACCTTCTGATTTGGGCAAAAACGACCAAATATGGCAAAAAAGCGAGGTATATATGCGCGCTACTGATGATCGTTATACCGCCGAGCGGAACCGCTTCGATCTCGCCGTTCGCATGA
This sequence comes from Gammaproteobacteria bacterium, assembly GCA_023383735.1. Taxonomy (GTDB): domain Bacteria; phylum Pseudomonadota; class Gammaproteobacteria; order Steroidobacterales; genus SHZI01. The sequence continues at coordinate 2,616 of JAHDYN010000013.1, forward strand.
TTCGCCACGAGGCCCGCACCGGCACGATTCGCCTGTGTACCGGCTTCACCGAAGACCGGATCCGGAAGATCTATGCCAGCTACTTCCCGCGCCAGGGCCAGAGCCAGGGCGAGACTCAGCTAATCCGCCGCCGGCGGGGCAAGACGCCCAGCCAGATCGCGCCGTTCGTCAGCACCGCCCAGCGTCAGGGAGAGGCCAGCCTGATCGCCGGTCTGCTGGTCCACAGTCGTGTTGCCGAAGTCGATGCATCAGGACGTGGCCTGCGTGCCGTGAGCGTGCCGCGCGATGTGCTGGGTTGCCGCTTTTGCGATGCCTACGAAGCCTATCTCTACCTGCACCACCAGCCCCAGCTGTCCTTTGAATGGGCGTGGAATCTTTACCTCTCGCTGGTCAATACCCGCGAAATGCAGCTGGCCTGGTGTGCACTGTGTGAAGGCCCGTATGTGCGCGATGCCTATGCACTGGACTACGAGCGCTGCCCGTTTTGTGAAGTCAAGGATCACGCGTAACCTGCCTGCATGACCATCACCAGGCTCACCTTCAGCGGTGCCGGCATCGAGCGGCTGGCCGAGTTGCGCCAGTTGCCGGAGGCGCTGGCGGCCGTCTTTGCAGAAACCGAAACGCGTTTTCTGCCGGTCTGGCAGTCGCGCTGCCTGGTGCGTGACGGCCACGCCGCCGACTGCGGCCGCGAAGAGCTGGAGCTGCTGGCCACGGGCCACGAGGCGATGGTTTTTCTCGGCCGGCGTGGCGGTCGTGCGCTGTTTGCCGTGGAGCTGCGCGGCGAAGCGCCGCCCGCCGGTTTGCCGAGTTCGGGTTTTCTGGGGCTGCGCGAGATCGCGAGCCAGGTCAGCGAAGATGACGCAGCCTTGCTGGCCTATGCGCGGGCCATGATCCTCTGGCAGGAGCGGCACCGACACTGCGGCGTGTGCGGCGCACCGAACCGTGCTGTCGAGGGCGGTTTCGTGATGGTTTGCAGCGATCCCGGCTGTGCACAGCGCTGCTTTCCGCGCATTGATCCCGCCGTTATCGTGCTGGTCCACCGCGGCGAGCAGTGCCTGCTCGGCCGGCAGGCCAACTGGCCGGAGGGCCGTTTCTCCACCATCGCCGGCTTCGTCGAGCCGGGCGAAAGCCTTGAAGAAGCGGTGAGCCGCGAGGTCCGCGAGGAAACCAACGTTGCCGTGACCGATGCGCGATATGTCGCGTCCCAGCCCTGGCCGTTCCCCTCTGCGCTCATGCTGGGTTTCCATGCGACCGCACAAGGCAGCGATATCCGTCTCAACGATGGGGAACTGATCGAGGCGCGGTGGCTGACACGCGCCGATATCGCCGCCCGGCGGGTACTGCTGCCACCGCCGATTTCGATCGCCTTTCGCCTGATCGAAAGCTGGTTTGACCAGGTACCGGGCCCGCGACTGGCGAGCCTCGCAACCGATTGGACAAGCGGCGGGCCGCTGCGGGTCTGATCAGATCGCGATGCGGCCGGCAGGCGCCGGCAGCGCGGGGGCTGCGGTGGCAGTTGGCGTCGCTGTGGTTGCCATCGACAGGCCGCGTTCGAAAGCCCGCGAGGCAGACTGCGTCTCGCCCAACTGCGCCATCAACTGGCCGAGCGCACGCCAGGTTTCAGGCGCGGCCCGGATGGCGAGGCTGGCCTCGAAATAGCTGCGCGCCTTGCCCCACAGCTGATGACGGACACAGGCGCGTCCCGCCGCGAGCAGCAAGGCGGGATCTTCGGGGTGGGCCTTGAGCCACGCCTCGATGCGCTTCAGGTGCGCCGCCGGATCCGCGACCGGAAGCTCGCCGTAGAGATTGACCAGCGCCTCGCTCCAGTCCCGGTCCAGCGTGCGCCGGATCTCCAGCTCTGCATCATCCACGGCATTGCAGGCGATCAGCGCCCGGGCGCGTGCCAGGGTCAGGCGTGGCTCGCGGCGCAGGTGGCGCGGAATGTCGTCCCAGAGGCGTTCGAGTGCACTGCGATCGTTGTGCAAAGTCGCCATGATGTTGGTCCACGCGGCCACGCTCCATTCGTCGAGCAGCTCCGGTGGCACATTGCCGTGTCGCCGGATCAGCGGCAGCAGTTCAGCGAGCGGTTGCCACTCCTTGCGGCGTTGATGGAGATCGCCAAGCAGCCTGAGTGCCTGTGCGTGGCCCGGCTGCCGTTCGCGGACCCGGTTCAGGCTGGCCAGCGCCTCGGCATACTGGCCGTCTTCGAGCTGGAGTTCGGCCTGGGTCAGCAGCACGGCATCGGTTGCGGCGGGCTCCTGCTCGCAAGCCATGTTGAGCCAGGCATCGCGCCGTTGCCGGTCGCCCTGCATCTGCGCGGCGCGGGCGGCAGCGAGGTAATTGAGCAGCGGCGTCTCGGAATGGCGGGCACCGCGAGTGAGCAGCCGCTCGCCCTGCGCGAGCCGGCCCTCGGCCAGGGCGATATAGCCCTGCGTGGCCTTCTTGCCGGCCTGCCTCGCCCGGCCGCGCGCCCAGGCCTCCCCGAGCCGGCGCGGCGCCTGCCATATGTAAATCACGGAACGTACTGCAAGGTAGGCAAGGATCAGCAGCAGTACCAGGACAGGTACCGAGGTCTCGATGATGTAGCCGCGAAAGTTGATCAGCGCATAGCCGTTGTCGGGCAACGCCAGGTGCGCGGCGATTGCCCCGATCAGCAGCGCAACGATGATCGTGAAGCCGGTCTTCATTCCTTTTGTCCGGCGTCCGTCAGGCTCAGGAGCAGGGTCAGTGAGCCGGAAATGTCCGGCAATTCCTCCGGCAGCTGGCTCGTCGACAAGTCCCGGAGCGATGCCAGTGCCGACTGTACCTCTGCCGACATCGGATCAAACTGGTCGGCAACGCGCTCGGTGGCGGCGCCGATGGAACGGCGGAACATCCCTGCATCGCCGCGCATGATGGCAAGACGCGCCAGCTGCAGTTCCAGATCCAGGCTGCGGATCAGCACCGTCTTCTGCGCATCGGACAGCAGCGGTGAAATCGGGTCATCGGCGCGGCGTATGCTCACCAGGCTGGCCAGTGCCGCACGCACGGTTGCCACTGCGCGCGCCAGGCCGGTGAGGTCTTGCGCCGGTTCTTCGGGTGCTTCGCGGAAGGTATTCGGCATGGCATTCCTGCGCGGCAGGTCTTCCAGGCTGTCGGCCAGACTGCCCAGCGTGAGCACGATGCCCTCGGTATCCGGCCGCGGCACGGCCTTCAGCTCGTTGAGTTCTTTGGCCAGCAGCTTGCGCACGGGTGTCAGGCGCGGGTCGTTGAGCTCACGCAGCGTGTCATCGGCCAGGCCGAGCGAGGTCTGGGCGACATTGATCTCTCCGGCGAGCCCCAGCTGCGCATTGGCGATGCGCATGTAGTGCTCGGCCTCCGCCAGCAGCCACGCTGCCCGTACCTTGTCGCCCGCACCTGCAAAACGCTCGACTGTTTCCTGGAGGGTGTCGATCCGGGCCGGCAACGTGCCGAGCGCCTCGGTCTCCTGGCTGATCCGGTCGGCGAGCCGGTCGATGTCTTCATCCAGCCGACGCCGGCTGGCGCTGTATTCCTCCACGCGCGCCCTGATCGCGGCGAGTTCGGAGTTTCTGACGCTGGCCTCCTTCCGCAGCTCCTCGACTTGTGCACCGATACCCGAGCCCTGTGCGACCCAGACCCAGGCGATTGCAGCGACCGCGATGCAGAGGGCAAGCAGCGCAATGCTGATGGCCTGTATGTGCCGGTTGCCAGGCACCGTGGCGCCGGTGTCGGTCGGCGCCGCGGGTTCAGGAGTGACGGTGGCTGGCGTATATTGGTTCATCTTCGGGAGTATCCGGTGGCAGATCCAGCGGTAGCCCATTCTGCCAGTGATCGCGGGGGGCATCCATGCCGCAAAAACCTTCGGAAACTGCACCGGCGGCCCGGTCGCCGTCCGCTGCGTCATCCATTCCGGCATTGCTGGACCTGATCCTCGATACGCATCACGTATTTGCGCGGGATGCCCTGCTCAGGGCGCGGGAGTGCGCCGAGGGTATTTCCCCGGCTGACCTGCAGCGGGATGAGCGGCTGCCGAAGCTCCAGGAGGCGGTCGCGGCCCTTGACGATGAAATGCTCACGCACATGCACCGCGAGGAGGTCATGCTGTTCCCGGTGCTCAGGCAGATGGCGGCATCGGCCGAAGTCGATGGCGTCGACATGGAAATCATCCGGCCGCCGATCGAGTGCATGGAGCGGGAACACGGTTTCATCGATGAGTTGCTCGACTACATCCGCCAGCTGAGCGACGACTTCAGGCCGCCGGCCTGGGCGGCACCGGTGCATCGCGAGCTGCTGGAAGAGCTGGCGGCCTTTGCTGCCGATACGGTCGAACACGTACGCAAGGAAAACGAGATCCTGTTCCCCATGGCCCTGGGCCTCGCGTAGGCTGCCCTGGCGGCCCTGGCGGCCCTGGCGGCCCTGGCGGCCCGGCCGGCCCCGGTCAGGCGCGTTCGAAGGCCGGGACGACCTGCCCGGCGATCATCGACAGGACGACATCTCTTGTGCGAGTGAACTATCGAGGGCTGACAGCCAGAACGCCGAGGAGTATCTTCTTCGTCGCCATGGTCGCCGGTACCTCCGTATGCTGATCGCATGCGCGACCGGTTGCAGCGCCTTTAACTGATGAAAAAACGAGAAAAGACGAGATGAGCAATAAATCGCTTTACGAAAGACTCGGTGGCTACGATGCGATCCGTGCCGTGGTCAATGACCTGTTGCCACGCCTGCAGGCCGACCCGGTGCTTGCGCGTTTCTGGCAGCATCGCAGTGCCGATGGCATCGCGCGGGAAAAGCAGCTGCTGGTCGACTTTCTGTGTGCGCAGGCTGGTGGTCCGATGTATTACACCGGGCGCGACATGGTGCTGTCCCATCGCGGCATGAAGATCAGCGAGCGCGACTGGTCGGCCTTCATCGGTCACCTGAATGCGACGCTGGATGCCTTCAAGGTGCCGCAGGCCGAGCGTGCCGATGTCGTGGCCTTCATCCAGAGCACGCGGACCGAAATCGTCGAATAAACCGGCGGCTCAGAGCCGCGGCAGTTTTTTCGCGGCTGAATGCAGTGTGTCGATGAATGCCGCTGTGGTGGGGCCGGGTTTGCTGTCGGCGCGCATCACCAGCAGGCAGGACCAGTTGCGTGGTTTGGGCTGGCGTACCGGCAGTTCCACCAGGCTGCCGCTGCGCAGTTCCTCGCTGACCAGTCGGGCGGGGAGATACGAAACATAGTCCCCGTTCAGCAGCTGCTGCATGCACAGCTCCACTGAATTGCTCTCCATGCTGTGGCGAGGTGGCGCCAGTGCTGCAGCAGAGTACATGTCGCGCAGTTCGTTCCACAGGCGGCAGAAGGGACCGATGATCGCCCATTCGGCATCGACCAGGTTCTTCAGTTCCTGGCGCCCTTCGCCGGCTCGCGGGTGGTGTTTCCGGACAACGAAGATGTTCCGATCGGTATAGAGCGTCGTGGCACTGAAGCGCGCGTCGAGTTTGTCTTCCGGCTCATCGCAGATGGCGATGTCATAGAGGCCGCTGGCCAGCTGTTCCAGCACCACATGCGTGACCTGGCGCATGACCTGTACCCGGACCGTGGGCTGGCGCGTGCGGAAGTTGCGTATCGCGTCGGGCAGCAGGCAGCGGGTTGCCGTCGGGGTGGCACCAAGCCGCACCATCTCCCGGCCTGTGCCCATGAGGTTCTCCAGCTCGTCGCGAAAGCCCTTGAGCTCCGCCAGCGCCTTGTTTGCCCTCGGCAACAGCAACGCGCCGAAGGTGGTGGGGCCGATACCGTGCCGGGAACCCTTCCGGCGTTCGAGGAGACGCCCACCGCACTCTTTTTCCAGCTGCTGGATGCTGCGGCTGATCGCCTGGGGCGTGACATTGACGCGCGCTGCGGCCTTGTGAAAACTGCCGGTCTCGATGACCGCCAGGAAATGCTGGAGTTGCCGGATTTCCATTGCTCTCCCCGGGGATCCCTTCCGCTGCTGACCCGACAAGGGCGGGTTGCTGCTCAAGAATAACAATTGCTGGTTTGGGGTGCGCCGTGTTTATACTCTCGCCATTGCAGGGAAGGTCATCCGGCCAGACGGCGGCTGACTGTTGGTTGTAATTGGGGGAATCAAAATGCATACGAAGTTCCGCAGTCATCTGATTCGCGGCAGCGTCCTCGGTGTTTCTCTGCTGATGGTCGCGCCGATGGCCTCGGCACTTGAAGAAATCATCGTCAGCGCGCGCAAACGCGAAGAGAACCTGCAAATGGTGCCGGTTGCCGTCTCGGTGCTGACCTCGGAAGAGATCGCGAAGCTGAACATCACCAACATCGATGATGTCAGCAAGCTGAGTTCCAGCGTGATCTTCGACCAGGGCTTCGCGTCGCAGGATACGCGGATCACGATCCGCGGCCTGGCCCCCACACGTGGCCGGCAGAACGTGGCGGTACTGGTCGATGGCATCGATATCGCGAGCCAGGCGATCCAGACCAATGGCGGCGGCCTGTTGCTCAATCCGCGCCTTTTTGACCTCGAGCGGATCGAGGTCGTGAAGGGACCGCAGAACGCCCTGTACGGTCGCACGGCCTTCGCCGGTGCGGTCAACTACATCACGCGCAAACCGAGCCGGGATTTTGAAGCGCGGGTCGGTACGGATATCGGCAACAACGGCCAGCTAGAAGTGCGGGGCGGCGTCAGCGGTCCCTTGCTCGGCGAAACGCTGCTCGGCGGCATCAATGTGGCAAGCTGGAACCACGATGGCTTCTACACCAATTCGGTAACCGGCCAGGATGTCGGTGGTACCGACGGTGAAGGTGTTTCCGGCACGCTGGTCTGGAACATCAACGACCGGATGTCGGCGACCTTTCATACCGAATACACCGACGACAACATCGAGCAGGCGCCCTATTCGGCAATCACGCCGATCGAGCTGAAGGATATTCCGCTGAGTGCGCGCACGGACCCCGATGGTGCCGGCCCGCTCGTCCCGGCCATCAACCCCAATCTGACGCAGATCGCGGCGGTCAACAGCCTGCCGGACGGCGACGATCTCGCGGTCACGCTGTCGGAAGATCCGCGTACCGGTGCCGACTACCCCGGTACCGACCGGAAGATCTGGCGAAACACCATCGACTTCACCATGGATTTCGATGGCATGAAGTTCACCTCGCTGACCCATTACGCGACCAGCGATGTATTCAGCTTCGAGGACGGTCGCCGCGAGGGCAGCGTCTCGGACCCGGCCAAGACCACCGGCGCCGAATTCTGGCTGCGTGACGAAACCGACCTGTTCAGCCAGGAACTCCGCCTGCAGTCCACCACTGACGGGGCGGTTGCCTGGACGGTAGGCGCCCTGTACTGGGCCGAAGACAAGGATGTCCATGACGGCAGCGTCAACTGTATTTCGAATGCCGCGCCGCCGTTTGCACCGGGCCTCAACTGCGCGCCACAGCTGGCCGCAATCAGCTCGGACGCGCTGCGTTACATCGACCCCTGGAGCCAGGACACCGATCACTGGTCCGTTTACGGCCTGGTGGAATGGGAATTCATGGACAGCTGGAAGCTGATCTTCGAGGGCCGCTACTCGGATGAAGAGGTGAAGGTGACCGGCCCCGATCGGCGTGATCCGGATGGCACCGGCCCGCTCTGCGCCCTGCCCCGGGCAGTCGACGGGCGTGGCCTGACTTTCCCGCCTTGCGCCAACTTCCCGGCCTCGCTCTCGGCAGCCTATGGCACCTTGTCAGACAAGGTCACCGACGACTTCTTCTCGCCGAAGGTGACGCTGCAGTGGCAGGCCTCCGCTGATGCGATGTATTACCTGTCGTGGGCCAAGGCCACCAAGCCCAAGGGCATCAGCATCGTCGGTGCACTGACCGGCTTCGATCCCGACGCCAGCAGCTTCGACGACGAAACCCTCAACGTCTACGAGATCGGTGCCAAGACCGGCTGGCTGGACAATCGTCTGCTGGTGAACTCTTCGCTGTTCTACCAGGAGTTCGATGACAAGCTGGTGTCCTCCCAGAAACAGGATCCGGACACCGGCCTTTTGTTTGCCGCGCCAGTGAATGCATCGAAGGCCACGGTTTACGGTCTTGAGCTCGATATTGCCTGGCAGGCCACCGAAGCGCTGCAACTGACCGCTTCCTATACCTACCTCGACACGGAGTATGATGATTTCACCTCCCTGACCAAGGGTCCGAGCACCATTGCCGATGCAGGGAATTGCACGATCGTGGAAGATCCCGCCCGTCTGGTTGCCGGTAGTGGCGTGGATGATGACTTCTGCCAGATCAACCTGTCCGGCAACGAACTGGAATATGCGCCCAAGCACGCGTTCGTGGGCGGCTACTCCTGGCGCCAGCCGCTGATCGGCGACACCGACTGGCTGTTCGAAGGCGATGTGATCTACCAGGATGATCGCTATCAGGATGCGGTGAACACGGTGGAGTTCGACTCATACACAATAGTCGATTTCCGCCTCGGCATCGTCAACAAGCAGTGGGACGTGATCGCCTACGTGGACAACGCCTTCGAAGACGATGCGATCAAGTCCTCGTTCCGCAACACCTATAACCAGGGCATCACGTTCTTCGGCGGCAGTTTCTCGCCCCTCGGGCCGCCGAGCACCTTTGTGCTGCCCGGCAACCAGACGCCGATCAAGCCTGACCAGCGCCAGGTCGGCCTGCGGGTGAACTACCGCTTTGGCGCACCGTAAATTGCAGAGAGCCAGGACCCGTCCATCATGACAAGCACGCGTACCCGCCGACGGGTCCTCAAGCAAATCGCCGCCACTGCCGGTGTCATCGCCGCCGGCAGTGGCCTTGGCATTCCGGTGCGGGCAGCCAGCCGGCGTGATGCCGATGTGATCGTGGTCGGCGCCGGCCTCGCCGGTCTGAACACGGCGCTTACACTGCAGGATGCCGGTGTCAGCGTGCTGGTTCTCGAAGGCAGCAATCGCGTCGGCGGGCGGGTGATGACGCTCGATGATGTCCCGGGTCGGCCCGAGGCCGGCGGTACCGAGTTCGGTGCCGGTTACGCGCGCTGCCTGTCGATGCTCGACCGCCTTGGCGGATTTCCCATGCAGAAGTGGCTCGATACCGTCGAGCTGCCTTTTGCCCTGAATTTCGATGGCACGCTCATGCCGATGTCGGCCTGGCCGGAGTCACCACTCAACAAGATGGTGGGCAATGAGCGCTCGGCCGGCGGCCCGCTGATGGGGCCTTTTGGGCTGACCATGATGTATGCGCCGCGGCCCTCGCCGCTCAATGGCCTCGACAGTTGGCTGCTGCCGGAAATGGCCTCATACGACGTCAGCTACGGCGACTACCTGAAGAGCAAGGGTGCCAGCGAAGCGGCGCTGCGCTTCATCAGCAATGACATGCCTACCGGCGACGTCAACACGCTCTCGGCCCTGTGGCAGCACCGGCTGTTCCGCTTCCAGGAATTCATGGGCGGGATCGACGGACTCAACCGCATCGCCACCGGCGCCAGCCGTTTTCCCGAAGGCATTGCGAAGCTGCTCAAGCGGGAAATCGCCTTCAATACACAGGTCACGGCGATCCGTGCCGACAAGGACGGGGTCGAAGTCCGGACCCGATCCGGACGTACTTACCGTGCGGGCCGGGTTACGGTCGCCGTGCCTTTGCCGCTGCTCCGCGAGATTGCCCTCGAGCCGGCGCTGCCTGCCCTGCAGGCCGCCGCCGTGCGCGAGATTCCCTACGACAACATGGTCAACGTGTTCTTCGGCGTCAAGGAACCCTACTGGAAAGTGGATGGCCTGCCGAGCTCGCTGTGGACCAACCAGCCGATGGGCCGGATGTTTCACTTCAGGTCGGAGCAGGGCGAGTACCTCTGGATGAACGTGCGCCATCCGCAGTCACCGTGGATAAAGATGAAAGACGCCGACGTCATGCAGGACGCGACCAGGACCCTGCATCGCATGCGGCCCAGCACGGTCGGGCGCATCGAAGCCATCGCGGTGGTGAACTGGTCGGCTCATCCCTGGACGCGCGGCCACAATGTGTACCGCCTGCCCGGGCAGATTGCCCGGTTCGGCAATGTCGTTGCAGAGCCGCATGGCCGGGTGCATTTCGCCGGTGACCACACGGCGGCAACGATGATGGGCATGGAAGGCGCCATGGAGTCGGGCGAGCGCGCGGCGGTGGAGATCCTCCAGCTGGCCTAGAATGGTCGTCCTTTTTCCTGGAAGAAAGAAGACCAATGCAAACCATCGTCATTACCGGCAGCACCCGCGGTATCGGCAAGGGGCTCGCCTGTGAATTCCTGAAGCTCGGCCATCGCGTGGTGGTCACCGGCCGCAGCCAGGCGGCCGTGGATGCGGCGACCGCGGAGCTGGCTCCGCTGGGCGAGCTGCTGGGCTGCGTCTGCGATGTCCGCGACATGGCCTCCCTCGAGGCAGTCTGGTCAGCGGCGGTCGCACGCTTTGCCCGCGTCGACATGTGGATCAGCAACGCAGCGGTGGCAACCGATCGTGCGCTGCTCGCCGACCTGCCTGCCGACCAGATCGCGGCCACCATCGAGACCAATCTGCTCGGCACGATCTACGGCACCAGGGTGGCGCTGGCCGGCATGCTGCGTCAGGGTGGCGGCAGGATCTACACTTTCGAGGGCTTTGGCAGCAACGGCATGATGTCGCCCGGCCTCACTACCTACGGCAGCAGCAAGTATGCGTTGCGTTACTTCACCCGATCCCTGGCAAAGGAATACCAGGACTCGCCGGT